>WFNC01000522.1 GCA_015488785.1 Flavobacteriales bacterium
GCCGCAATAGCTTCAATAGCTCCAGCCGCACCAAGTAAATGACCGGTCATTGATTTTGTAGAACTAATGTTTAAGTTGTAAGCATGTTCTCCAAAAACTTCCTTTATCGCTTTTGTTTCAGCAACATCTCCCAATGGAGTAGAGGTTCCGTGTACATTTATATAGTCAATGTCTTCAATTGAAAGTTCTGCATCTTTTATAGCGTGTTGCATTGCTTTTATAGCTCCTGTTCCTTCAGGATGTGGAGCTGTAATGTGGTATGCGTCAGCTGTCATTCCGGCACCTGCAACCTCAGCATATATCTTTGCTCCTCTCGCTTTAGCGTGCTCTAATTCTTCGAGTATTAAACAACCAGAACCTTCTCCTAATACAAATCCATCTCTGTTTTTGTCAAAAGGTCTTGAAGCTGTACTTGGTGAATCGTTTCGAGTAGATAAAGCTCTAAGGGCATTGAATCCTCCAATTCCTGCTATATTTACAGCCGCTTCCGATCCTCCTGTTATCATTACGTCTGCTTTTCCTAATTGAATTTGCATTGTTGCATCAATCAATGCATTGGTAGATGAAGCGCAAGCTGATACAGTTACGTAGTTTGGTCCTTTAAAACCGTATTTAATTGAAATATGCCCTGAAGCAATATCTACAATCATTTTTGGGATAAAGAATGGATTGAAACGTGGTGTTCCATCTCCTCTTTCGTAATTAAAACATTCTTCTTGTAAACTATTTAAGCCTCCAATTCCAGAACCCCAAATTACACCAGCTCTGTCTAAGTCTATTTTTTCGGTATCTATACCAGAATCTTTCATTGCCTCTGCTGAAGAGACCATTGCATAAATAGAGAATAAATCGAGTTTTCGAGCCTCTTTTCTATCTAAATAATCCGTTGCTTTAAAGTTTTTTACTTCACAAGCAAATTTCGTTTTAAATTTTTCTGCGTCAAAATGTGTAATAGGTTCTGCTCCACTTACTCCTGCGACTAGATTGTCCCAGTATTCTGTTAAAGAATTTCCGATAGGGGTTATTGCTCCCATTCCTGTAATTACTACACGTTTCTTTGATGCCATAATTGAAAAATTTAGATTTTTGGATTTAAATTCATTTTTTTAAGAATGAATTATTGATTAAATTATTAAAAAGAAAAGCTCAAAATTATAAGGGATTACCTCAGTTTTTTTGAGCTTTTCTCTATAATTATTATGCGTTGTCACTAATGTAAGTAACTGCATCTCCTACTGTTTGAATTTTTTCTGCTTCCTCATCTGGAATAGCAATGTTAAATTCTTTTTCGAATTCCATTATTAATTCTACAGTATCTAGAGAATCTGCCCCTAAATCGTTCGTGAAGTTAGCTTCTAGAGTTACTTCTCCTTCATCTACTCCTAATTTATCTACTATGATTTCGATAACTTTTCCTTTAATATCTGCCATTTTATTTATTTTAATGATTATTACAGACTGCAAATAAAACATATTTCAAGCATTAAGCAAAATACTTTGCACTAAAGTTACATTTGAATGCTTAAAAAAGGCTATTTTGGTTTATTCTATGCTTATTGTACCTTTTTTTATGTTTGTTTATTTTCGTTTTTTTTAATTTATTATTGAATAATTAACTTTAAGACATGTGAAAAATATTTGTTTGTAATATTAACGTTATATATTCCTGGAATTAATTTTGATACATCAATCGTTTTAGAGTTATTAAGCATTATTTCTTTTATTTCGGTTTGACCAAATGAGTTTGAGATGTAAACTGTTGCAGTCTTAAAATTTTGATCATTAATTGTTATAGTATAGATTTCTTTTGTTGGATTTGGATATGCACTAATCTTAAAATTATTGTCACACTCTATTCTTATATTTTTAGAAATATCGTAGTTTCCATTAAAATCGGTTTGTTTTAGATGGTATATTCCTTCTGCTAAATTATGAACTTCTTTTGTGTAAGAAATGTATTCAACGCTTGTACCTGCTCCTTCTATCACTTCAATTGCATTCCATTTTCCATTGTTTTCATTTAGTTTTTCAATGGTGAAATAGTCGTTGTCTATTTCTGAAGCTGTTGTCCAATAAAATTTTATAGAATTGTTTAAGCAAGTACCCTCAAAATTAACGAGTTCTATCGGGAGAGGACACGAAGGGTCAACAAATAAAGCATCGCTTAATACACATCCGTTTCCATCATTTAGCGTGATTGTATATTCCGTTCTTGCTGGAGGAGTTGCTTGAGGATTTAGAATCGTTGTATTTGATAGTCCAGAAGCTGGAGACCACAAGACTGTTGACGTATTGTTTTGTGAGATTAATATTCCTTCATTAGTTGCCGACCAACTTGCGCTATTTCTTCCCGGTACGGTAAAAGCAATTGTCCCTCCTGAATTTTCTATTCCCATTGTGTGATTCCCACCATCTGTGGGCATAGTTGTTGTTTGTATTTGGATATCGTTATTCGCTTCGTAGAGTAATGTTTGGACGGTAATGTTATTTCCGTTTGAAAAATGATCGACATTAAAAAACTCAATAACTAATATTCTATTTGGTGCGCTTCCAATTGTTTCGTATCGTACTACGTTTTCTGCTGGTTGACCTCCATTTCCAGGATCTATATCTTCCCATGCAAATGCAATAACATTGTTTGGAGCTGTTGTATTGGGGAAACTTTGACCTGAGCAACATCCATTTGGTTGTCCGCTACTAAAGGTAATAAAGCCATTTGAAGAAATGTAAAATTGTGTATAGTCAGTGCAGAAAAAATTAAAACTAAAACCGATTGGAAGAGCTCCTGAAACGACATCGTCACTGAGAGATACCGTTGTTGCAGCTCCAGATAAACTTTGTGTTGCAAAAGGTATGGACGTTATGTTGTAATTATCGCAACTAGTAGGAAAAGTAGAAACCGGCGTAAGTGTTATTGTCCCTCCTCCTGTACATTGGTCTGTGCCTGCGTTAATGGTTAATACGTCTATGTCTATTGATGATGTTTCTGATCCGCAACTACTATTAGCGACAACATAATAAGTGGTAGCTGTTGTTGGATTAACGACTATTGAAGTACCTGCTCCTATACTGGTGCCAAGAGGGGATTGCCAATCGTAAGTGATAGCTGAACATGAGTTAGGCGTAAATCGTTTTCCTTCATTAGAAGCTGACCAACTCGCGCTATTTCTCCCTGCAACGGTAAATGCTGTTGTTCCCCCTGCATTCTCTATTCCCATAGTATGATTCCCGCCATCTGTAGGCATTGTTGTTGTATGGATTTCGATTATGTTTGTACTTTCATAAAGTAGTGTCTGAACTGTAATTCTATTTCCACTAGGGAAATGATCAACGTTAAAAAAGTCTACGATTAGTATTCTGTTTGGAGCTATTCCTGTTGTCTCATAGCGTACTAAGTTTTGGGTAGGCTGACCTCCGTTCCCGGGATCTATATCCTCCCAAGCAAAAGCGATTAAGTTATTGGGAGCTGATGTGTTTGGGAGTGATTGTCCTGAACAACAACCACTTGCAGTACTGCTTGAAAATGTGATAAATCCATTTGATGATATTTTAAACTGAGAATAAGTTGTGCAGAAAAAGTTAAAGTCAAATCCGATAGGTAGAACTGCTGAAACAGCATCATCACCAAGAGAAACAGTACTCGACGCTCCTGTTAAACTTAGCGGAGCGAAGGCAACGTTTGATATCGTGTAATTGGCGCAATCTGTTGGTGGAGTGGCTATAGATAGAGTAACCGAAGATCCGTCACATGAAGATTCAGGCGTAGCACTAACTTTAACTTGTGTATAGTTAGTTTTAGCTAAGAGCATAATTACTGTTAGTAAATAGAAGGAAATTCGCATATTTTATTTTTTTTTGTAATCATTTTATTCTTTATATATCTTTTTAGAAAGTGTACTTTCTTTTGTCTTAATTCTCAATGTGTAAATTCCTTTTGGTAAATTATTGATACTTTGAAAGGGTTTAATTTTATTGTTTCCTACGTTGATTTGATTCTTACTTTGTTTTATTAAAGCTCCCAAAGAATTGTAAAGTGCTATCGTTGCGTTATTTTTTATTAGAGAATTGAAATCAAGCGTTAAATCATTCTTGATTGGGTTAGGGTAAATGATAAGGTTGGAAATGTATTTATTTTCTTCAATACTGACAGGAGGTAAAACTTCTATCTCGACAGTAGATGTGTCACTGTCACAAGTTCCATTACTGGCAATAAGCGTTGTGGTGTAAGTTCCTGTTGATGTGTATGTAGCCCAAGGGTTTAAATCTGTAGAGTTTGTTCCGTTTTGAAAATCCCAAGAGTAGGTGTTGGCATTTGTAGAGTTATTTGTAAAATAGACTGTTGCATTCGGTAAATAGATTGGGTTGCTTAATGGGGAGAAAGAAGCGGTTGGTGCTGGAGCAACAATCACGTTTATCGTTTGAGTTATATTTGCTGTACCTCCTGAACCTATTGCAACTAAAGAGACCGAGTATGATCCAGTTCCAGGAAAAACGACACTAGGGTTTTCCAATGAACTACTAGCAGGATTTCCACCTCCAAAAGACCATGAATACGTTGTTGTATTAGCTGAAGTATTTGTAAAGTGAATTGTATCTCCAGCACAAATAGAGGTTGTCGAATATGAAAAATTTGCTGTTGGAGTTGTCGTATTTCCTTGTAGAGTTTGTCCGTCTGATGCTAAAATAGCTGTTTCTAGCAATGCATTATTTTTAGCTTTTACAGAAATGTAATAAGTCGTTCCTGAAATTAAAGATAGCCCTGTGTGAGTTAATGAAGTGTTCGTTCCATTATTTGTCCATGGAACAACATCAGTTGCTCCAGAAGAAGTACCTATTGCGTAGTTATATTCTAATAATCCCGATTCTGTGTCAGTAGAAGTTGTCCAGTTTGCTTGTATTTGGCTTGGCGTACTAAAAGAATTAATATCAGCATTTGGACCATCATTTATTGTAAAAGAAGAAGGAACCGTCCAATCTATGTTTTCTAATTGAACAGCTGTTGTTGACCAATTATTACTCCCATCTATAACGATTGATTCTATTTTAGCAGAAGGTGTACTAGGGTTTGCATTTTGATATCTTATTTCATCGGTATTAGAACCTATGGATATTGAAATATTAGCACCTCTACTTTTATATATTTTAACATCGTCAAAATAAGCTGTAGCTTCCCCTGTTCTAAAAGAAATTGCATTACCTGTTTGTAAAGGAGAGCTATCTGTATGCGTCAAGACTAAGTTGTTGTCTAAAAAAGTTTTAATTTCTCCTGTTGTAGGATTATATAAAACTTTAAAATTATACCAATTACTAGCATTAAAAGATGCATTGGTTTCTGTAATGAAATTAAGTGTATTTCCAGTTGCTTTATGCAATCTACATTTTCCTTGATCAGGATACCAATAGACTAAGTAGGAATTATTACGATTAGTTTGCGTAGCATCATCAGAAAAGAAATGAATTCCAAATCTTCTGTTTGTTCCAGTTCCTTCTATTTTCCCTTTCCATTCATATAAAAAACTAGATTGGTTGTTTTGAGAAACAGGAATACTGATATTAGTATTCGTAGATGATTCGTCAGTTTGTTTCAGTTCATTCGATACTAAATTCCAAGTACCAACATGAGAAGACCAATCTGAGTGTAAGGTGTTTAAATCAAATTTATCGTATAAAAAACTATGCGCTTCATTTGCTCTCCATTCTGAACCGTTGTTATCACTAACTAGGTAGAAACTATCAGTAACAGCTACGTTATCTTGATCGTTAAAAGTTGTAGAGAAATTATTTGTTCGCCAAGCATTATTACTATTAATAACTGTTGTAGGTATGCTACTTCCATTAGCACAAGTGTAAGTAGCGTTAAATCCTGCCCTTTGATCAGCACCATCAGAAGTGAATTTAAAAGTTAAAGCTCCCAAAGAAGATGTAAATGTTGGAGGTATAGCAGAACCAGAAAAAGGACTTCCAGCTATTTGAGGTGAACTCGTTGTTGGACCATCATAAATATAGAGTTTGTCAAAGTTGTTTTCTGTATCAAAAGATGAGAATGTTAAGGTTAAACTACCTGCATTTGGAGGAGCGATAGTCCAAGTGTAGTTTTCATTCGCATAGTAGTTTTTAGTTGGGCCTCCAAAATCATGAATTGAACCAGGACAAGGTTGTGTTGCGCAGTCAGTTAAATAATCTTCAACGGCAGTCCAATACGTATTATATCCATCATCTTGACCTAATGCCCATATTCCTAGTCCTGCAATTCCAGTGTTATTAATAAATTCTAACCTTTTTCTAAACCCAACATCGTTACTAATAAACATTTGTTTGTTGTTTGTTCCGTTATTAAAAGTATAAGCTTCTGTATAACTGTCCGCATCAAATTGGAGGTTGGCGTTAGAATAATAACCATTTGAATTTGCCTTGAAATTTTTAAACAATACTGCAGTTCCTGTTCCAATTGTACTTGAAGGAATCGAAGTCGATTGAGTTTTCCATTCTCTTCCGTAAAAAGGTAAACCTAGCACCAATTTGTTTTTTGGACATCCTTTATTTAAATAATAAGACACAGATCTCGATAGATTATAGTCGTACGTGTTTCCAAAATGAAATAATGGATCAGTTGGTCCAGCTGTGCCACTTCCTCCGTAGTAATAATCATATCCCATAATAATGTAGTGATCAACGGCAGCGTTCATTATTGTAAAATCAAAAGCATCTCCCCAATCTACAGCATATAAAACAGTACTTACATGAGAATTTGGTATTGCTGTGTGCATTTGATTTGCCAAGTCAACCATAAAGTTAGCAAAGTTGGTTTTTTGAGATCCAGGCATACTTTCAAAATCAATATTAACGCCGTGAGCACCTCTATTTTGAACGAGGGATATCAAGTTGGTAATTAGCGTTTGTTTAGCAGTTGAGCTGTTTAAAAAAGTTGTGTTTGCGTTACTTCCAAACATTGTAGCGCACAAGGTTACTTTTGTGTTTCCACTTGCTATAGCTGCTGTGACAGCTGCCGAAGACGCGAAACCATGAGTCGTGTTTGCATTTCCAGAAGCAGGATCTACTTCGTAAGAAAAATAAGAGAAATGACTAATCAAATCCCAATCGTAATTTTGGTAAGTATTACCACTCCAGTAAGGATGCCATCCATAGACAATTTTATTTAAATTACAACTAGATTTTTCTCTCAAAGGCGCTTCTGCAGCAATAGTATTTGCTTCGTACCAAGAATTATCTTTTCCTAATGAATTATAATAATTAGATTGTTCTTCATGGATACTTTGTCCAAAAAAAGGAATATAAAGTGAAAAACAGAATGAAAGAGAGAGTAATAATTTAGACATTGTTTCGATAGTTTAACTAGCTAATTTACATTTTTTTTTATAAAAAGGTTAATTTTTAGCTAAAATAATAATAGTAAGGAAGTGGTCTTCTCTATTTTTTGGAAAGGCTGGTTGTCCGCTATGTTTTTTTTAAAAATAGAAAAGTGAGTCCATTTTAAACTGATAGAAACGATATCACGAATACAAATTTAGAGTTTAGTAATAAATGAGTAATCCTTAACGCAAAAATATAATTCTATTCAAATTAGGAGGACTCACTTAATTTTGGCCATAAATTTAATTAAGAACTGCAATTCTTAAATTAGTTTCATTACATTTGATTTAATATTATGAAGATTCAAAATAAAATATATTTAATTTTTATTATCGTCTTGACGTTTTCAAACTGTAATAAAGAAAAAAAACCATTAAGTTGGAATGTAGATGTTATCGCTCCTGTTGTTTATGGAGATTTAACAATTAAAGATTTATTAAAGGATTCTATTTTATCTGTTAATAGCGATAACTCTATTCAGTTAAAGTTTTCGTCTAATGTTTATCGCTTAAATTTTGATTCGATTGTCAAAATACCAGATACAACGTTCAAAACTAATTATACAATTCCGTTTAGTGCGGGTATAACTTTTAGTCCAGGGCAAACATTTATATCTCAACCAGAAGACAATGTTTTGGGAGTAGATGGAGCAGAGTTGGTAGAATTTAAAATTGGAGGAGGATCAGTCAATTATTCTTTAAGAAGTAATATTCCAGCAGAAATTATATACGAATATAAAATAGCGAATGCATTTAACGAAGCGGGGCAAAATTTTAGTAAAACAGTTGTCGTTCCAGCAGCTAATAGTTCTAATTCATCAGTTTCAGGTTCTTTTTCTTTGGCAGGTTATTCGATTCCATTAACAGGAGTTAATCAAAATTGGTACAACACATTAAGTACTTCTATTGATGTTACTTTATCTGCTTCATATCCAAATGACTTATTACTTTCTAACCAAGATTCTATTTTTATTGAAAACACACTGTCAAATATTCAACTAGAATACGCTAAAGGATATTTTGGTCACCAAGTTTTACCAACTGTTTCTGAAACAAGTAAAATTGCACAAATGAATAGTATTATAGGAGGGGGAATTGATTTAGAACAAGTTTCAGTTGATTTTAAAGTTATAAATGGAATAGGAGTAGATGCAGCATTTGAAATACAAAACCTTACTTCGATTAGTTCTTCAAATACAATTCCACTAATTCATCCAATCATAGGAAGCGAAAATCATATCAATAGAGCATACGTAGTTGGAGAAACTGTTTTTCCTACAACGTTTTCAAGTCAGTTTACTTCTACCAATTCTAATATAGAAAATTGGATCGAAAATTTACCCGATTCTGTATTGTATGGTATCAATTTAGAATTAAACCCACTCGGAGACGTTTCGGGACACAATGATTTTGTTTATGCAAATTCTCCTTTTGAGGTTAATATGGATGTCGATATGCCACTTTCATTTTTAGCTAATGATTTAAAAATAACTGATACGATTACACTTGGGGCAGAAAAATTAAAACAATTAATAAAAGGAAAGTTAAACATCGAAATAGATAATGGATTCCCTTTAGAGGCTACATTGTCGGTTCGGAATAGTTCGAATAACAAAGAACTTTTCTCTTCAACTGTAATTACTTCTGCTGATATTGATAATAATGGATTAGTAACAACTTCTCAAATTTCTAATCATCAAATTTCTTTATTGGAGGAAGATGTGGAACTTTTACAAGAGAATAATCAATTGATTATCTTAATTACATTTAATTCTCCACCTTCATCAAACTTAATAGCGGTTTACGACAATTATCATCTAAAGTTTAAAGTTTTAACTGATTTTACGTATCAAAATAGTATCAAATAAATGAAAGAAATTTATTATATAGTATTCATATTTTTGAGTTTAAATACTTTTTCGCAACAATTGGGAAATAACTCACTTTATACTGCTGCTTCCGATAGTTCAATTAGTTTTTTGAATGTTACAGCTACAGGTTATTATGGCTCTTCTGTTTTTAATAATCAAATGCTAGATAAATTTATTTATGGAGGATTTGTAGATGAAGAATTAAAGAATAAAGCATTGAAAAAAGCGAAACGTTTAAACTATTTAGGCGCAGAATTAGGCGCAGAAATATATTACACGGATACCAAAAATAAATTATTTAAAGATTGGGGATATTATGTGGGGTTATCTTATCATTACAATCTAGGGACACAATTTTCAAAAGACGCTTATCAACTTGTTTTTTATGGGAATAAAATACTAGAAAATCAAGAAGCTAAACTGGCGCCCTCTGCATTTTACCTCAGGGATTTCAATCAGTTTTCATTTGGGTTAAATAAAAACAATCAATTTAAAGTGGGGCTTACCTTGTCCTCTTTTAATAACAATACGGGAGCAGAAATAACAGAAGGATCTTTTTATACCGATACCAATGGGAATTATTTAAGCGTTGATATTCAAGGAGAATATTATGCTGTAGATACGAATTCATCAGTAAGGTTTTTAAGTAATAATGCTATGGGAGTTGGCGTTGATTTTGAAACTTCATTCGCATTGAAAGAAAATAACGAAGGACAAAAAATAATACTAGGAGTTAAAAATATAGGGGTCTTGGTTCAAAAAAACACTTATCAAGTATCAGCTAATACATCATATAGCTATAATGGTGTGGAGATTAATAGTTTAAAAAACATTGGAGAAGGTTTGCTCTCAGCTAATTCACTCCAAGATTCTTTAGGTATAGAAACAAAAACAGAAAACAGAACTTCATTATTACCTTTCGAAATTTATTTTTTTCAACTTCCATCTTACAAAAAACGAGTCGAGTTAATTTATGGGTTTAGATTTAAATACGAGAGTGCTTACAATGCGTTTCTATATGCAGGAGGAAATGTAAAATTGAACAATCAATTTAGCGCAAGCACATTTGTAAGTCATGGAGGATATTCTAATTTTCAATGGGGATTAAGCACTCAAGCACATTTCAAAAAAATGTATTTAGGAGTAAATACCAATAATATATTAGGGTTTGTATCTAAAAAAGCATTTGGAAAATCATTAGGAATTAATTTAACTTATTTATTATGAAAGCATTAATTTTTATTTTATTGGGGTTCGTTTCTCTTGGTGGGATTGGGCAAGTTTCTGAAGTTGATTATCTTATTTTTGGAAATGAAAGTAGTGAGTATTCTACGGATTTAGATACTTTATCAGGATTCTTGTATATCGTGGGAAATACGAATGAATGTGGTTCTAATGATGGCTTTGTAGTGAAATATAAAGAAGACTCTATTTACAAAAGGGTAATTACAGGTTCTGAAAGTATAGAAATAATAGAGGCGGTAGAAACTTACTTGTCAGATACAATATTTATTGCTGGATATACGAATGAAAATCAAGATTATAACGTATATATATCTAAGTTAGATACAGTATTGAATGTTATTGAAACAAAAATATTAGAATTAGATAATTGGAATTTCTGTAAAGATATTGCAGTTGGTGATGGCTTTTTGATTGGAGTTGGAGAAACTCACAATGGAATTGATTATGATGCTTTGTTATTTAAAGTAAATACAAATTTAGATACTTTATGGACTTATTCTCTTTCTCAAACTCTAGATCAAAAGTTAACTAAAGTTATAAGTTATAATGATTCTATCTATATTGCCTGCGGATATTCTGAAGTATTGGGAAAGGAAAAAGATGTATTATTGGTTAGTATTAATGTAAATACAGGCGATACGCTATGGACAAATACTTACGGAGGCGTACGAGAAGATTATTGTAATAGTTTAATACGAACGCAAGATGGTGGGATTGCAGGTTTTGGAACAACATCGAGTTACACATCAACAACAAAAGATACTTACCTTTTTAAAGTTGACAGTTCCGGAAGTTTTCTTTGGTCTAACTTGCACCAAGTTCAGTCTGCTTCAAATACCTTAGATGAGAATGGAATAGACTTAATTGAATTAGATAATGGAAATTTAATTGTTTCTGCGATAACCGAATCATTTGGTGCGTACGGAGTTAAATCAACAATGATAATGAAGACAACTTCTGTTGGAGATTGGATGGGAGGGTATATTTACGATGGAGGGCATGACGACTATCCTACGGCAATGATGAAAGTTGATGATACAACTATTTTTGTTGGAGGAATTGCTAATTCACAGACTTTTGGTTATTCAGATTCTTACTTAATCAAAATAAAGACTATAAATGTAAATAATACAATTAACATTCTTCAAAAAGAACAAATTAAATTATGTTATTCGAATGTAGAAGAGGAAACGAAAAAGGAGCGTCTTGTAATTTCTCCAAATCCTATAAGTTCTGAGTTTTTTATACGTTCAAATTCAAATGAAAAAATACAAATAGTTATTTATAGTTTATTAGGTAAAGAAGTTTTTCATAAAAATAGCGTAACAAATCAATCCAATCAATTTCCTCAAAATATTGCATTTGGAAGTTATGTAATGAAGGTTCAAAAAGGTACTACTGTTACGTTTTATAAAATTATTTATGCTAAATAGATTATCTTTTTTTAAGGTTTTAATAATTCATTTTATAGTCTTGATTAGTGCTTTTTGTGGCTTATATTTACTAGGGGTTATTAAATCATTTCCTACGAGCCTAAATATTGAACAGTGGGATGCAGGCTGGTATTCGAGCATTGCCTCAGAAGGGTATATCTATAAAGAAAATATACAAAGTAATACAGGTTTTTTTCCTCTTTTTCCTTTTTTATGGAGTTCTTTTAATTTTAGTGCATTAGGGATTTCTATATTCAATTATGGAGTTTTTATTTTTGGAGTTTTATTTTTAACTAAAACAATATCAAATTTAGATAATAAAATAATATTACTTAGTTTAAGTTTTCCTAGTCTATTATTTATGTATGTGCCTTATTCGGAGGCTTTATTTTTTATGTCAGCATCGCTTTACATTTATGGTAATAGTATTGATAGTAAAAAGATAAAAGTTATTTCTCTGCTAATAATGTCATTGACAAGACCGACAATATTTTTTTTCTTACCCGCTGTAATATTCTCTGAAATTTTATCATCATCAACAATGAAAGAAAAGTTTAAAGACATTTTTATATCAGTTGTAATTATTCTCTTAGGCACAGGGATTTCCTTTTTTATAATTGGATATAATAGTGCTAACTTTTTTGCTTATTCTGATTCTCAGATTAACAATTGGAATCATGTTTTTAGTCTTCCTCAATTTCCGCTTACCACATGGCGAGGATATAGAATACTTTGGTTAGATTCATTTGGGTTATGGATTGTGGTTTCGTCGCTAATAGCCTCTTTTGTCTATTTTATAAAAACGATAAAATCTAAATGGAAGCTTGTATATAATAAAAATGTATTACTATCTCTTTCTTATCTATCAATGATTTTTATTTATGTTATGTTTTTTCATGGCAAAGAAAAAGAATCAGGGTTGACTTCAATTTTAAGCCTAAATAGATATGTATTCTGTTCTCCTTTCTTTATCTACTTGTTTTATTATTACTTTAAGAACACTCAAATTAAAATTAATAAAGTATTAATATCGGCAGTAATAATCACTTTAATTTTAATTGGATTTCCTTTTTATAGTGTAATTGAATTAACTTATTTAAATAGTTTACTCTTTGTTTTTGGAATGATTGTATTTTTTATAATTCAAGTTATACCTAGAGGGAAAAATAGACTAATTTTATTTTTAATTACTTATGGAATGAATGTTTTTCTACAAGTTTATTTATTTCAGTCTTTTTTGAAAGGTAACTGGATAGGGTGAAATCAAACTTTAGCCTTAGCAATAAAGTAATATTCTTTATTTGATTCAAATAAAGACACAAACTGTTCAAGTGTTAAACTTGATTTATTTGCGACAAAGCCTCTTAAACTAAAAATACAGTAATCATTTTCAGTTAAAAACTCCCACATTTCTTTTGGTGTTGTTCCATAATAATCAGAAGCTCCAATACCATGTTCAAAAATTACAACAGGACTAAATTTCTTTAAAATAGTAACAGCTCCTTTCAAAACGCCCATTTCACCGCCTTCAACATCAATCTTAATCAAGTTTACACGCTCGGCATCTACAAGTTGATTGTCCATAGTGTCCAATCTAACTTCTATTTCTTCAATTTTTTCAGACTTAGGATAGGCTCTTCTTTTAATTCCGCTATAAGCAGGATTAGTAGTTACGTGTTGAAAAGTAGAACTCCCTTTTTTATCACTTAAAGCAATGTTTTTTATCGTAGAAATAGAACCGTGAGATTTAACGAGTTCTTTATATAAACTAGGAATTGGCTCAAATGCATAGTGCTTCCCTTTAGGAGCGTACTTTAAGGCTTCAATCAGTAATTCACCTTTGTGACAGCCAACGTCTATAAACGATGAGTTTTCTTCCAAAACAATTTGCATAATCTTTAATGTCAATGCATCGTACTTCTGATTACGAGTTATGTTTATAGGAAGTTTTTTTAATATGTTTTTGAGTTTCTCTTTCATGCTTCTATAGAAGGATTCCAAAAGTAAGATTATATAATGCAATAAACAAATAAACTTTTTTTAATTATTTTAAATTTAGAAGAAATAATTTTGTTTTTTGTTTAAAATTGTTGTTATTTACATCAGTCTATAAGACTTAACCCCCTTTTTATATGAAATATATTTTATTTTCTTTAAGTTTAATTAGTTGTTCTTTTCTTTTTTCGCAAGTAAAAATAGGAGACAATCCTAATTCCATTGACGCTAGTGCTATATTAGAAATCGAAAGTACTGACAAAGGTTTACTAATGCCTCGTTTGACGACACTTCAAAGAGATGCGGTTGCCTCTCCAGCTACAGGGCTTATGCTCTTCAATACTGACTTAGGGTGCCTTCAAATATATAATGGAGCTTTTTGGACAGAATGTATTAGCGAACCTCCTTATAGAGCCAGTTGTTTAGATTGGTTTAATAACGGAGCAACTACGAGTGGTATTTATAAAGTTGATTCAGATGGAGCGGGAGGAAATCCGCCTTATGATTGTTATTGTGATCAAGTTAATAATGGAGGAGGTTGGACACTTGTTTTTAATCACAATACAGCTGGAGGATATTGGCTAAGTCAAGGAGAAGCCGATTTTTACAACCTTGGTTCACCAGGTTTAGGAACAAATAAATATTCTATTTTAAATAAGATTGACGAATTAAAGAGTGCTCCTAAATATGAATTTAAAATTTTTTACCCTGAGTTTAATTTAACAAATCACTGGAAACAATCATTCGACCCAAGAAGTGGAGGTTCTCCAATACGACCTGTGGCTGGTTATCAAGCTATAAGTATTGGTTCTACTGCTAATCTTTGGGGTGGCCTAGAAAGACATGGTGGTTCTAATACCTTTTTAGATGGAAGTGTTAATCATCCCAATTGGTATTATTCTATAGGGAGTAGAGTTGCTTGGGGAGGAGGGATTCCTCCACATACTTCTCCAGCAACTGATCGAGTTCAGCTTTTTATTCGGTAATTAAGGATGGTTTTTAGTTGAATTAACGAATTCCTTTTAGATGGATTCGTGAATTCTAAATGCTTTTTTAACCCTATTTATATTTTCGAACAACTCGACTAGATATAGAAGTCAGTATCTCATAAGGAATAGTATCGATCTGTTGGGCTAGTTCTTTTATTGGTTTATTTTTTCCAAATATTTCAACTACATCACCTTCTTTTACATTGTCAACTTCAGAAAGGTCAATCGTAGTCATATCCATCGATACTTTTCCAATTACAGGAGCATATTTTCCGTTAATTAAAACACTACCTCTACCATTACTAAAACTTCTCGAAAAACCATCACCATATCCAATTGAGATTATTCCAATCAATGTATCTTTATCAACTATTACAGATCTTCCATAACCAATTGAAGCTCCTTTCTTTACTAGTTTTAACTGACTGATGTTTGTTTTCAATTCGCATACTGATTCTAAATTAAAAACAGTTGAAATGCCAAACATTCCAATCCCAAGTCTTATCATGTCAAACTGATGTCCAGAAAAACGTTCACTACCAGCAGAATTTAGTACGCTCTTAATTGTTGTGCAACCAATTTCATTTTCTATTTGATTACTAATCTGCTCAAAAAGTTCTATTTGATTTAGCGTGAAATGATCTTCAGTTTCGTCATCGGCAACAGCCAAATGACTAAATATACCTTTTATAGCTATAGCTGAACTTTTCAAAATGAGTTGAATCAGTTTACCTATTTCTGACTCCAAAAAACCAAGACGGTTCATTCCTGTGTCAATTTTTAGATGAATAGGATAAGATTTAATGTTTGCCTCGTTGAGGTAATTTAAAAACTTTTCAAATTGATAAAAACTGGATATAGAAGGCTCAATATTATGTTCTACAATAGAACGATAAGAGGCTTCTTCCATATTCATTACCAGAATAGGTGTTTCTATTTTTTTTGTACGCAGTTCAATCGCTTCTCTACTAGAAGCTACACCCAAATAATCAATTCCAATTTCTCCCAAAACTTTTGAAACTTCATAAGCGCCTATTCCATAACTAGACGCTTTAACCATTCCCATTATTTTTGTTGTAGGATCTAGTTTCTGTTTAAAAAACTTCACATTGTTTTTCAATGCCTGTAAGTCAACTTCTAATATAGTATGATCGTGCTGTTTACTCATTTTTTTTAATTCGAAGTTGCAAGGTTAATTATAAATGTTTTTTATTTCAAACTAGTAACCATTGTATAGCATTTTCTACATAGCGGTTCGTATTCATCTACTTCTCCAAGTACTACAAGATTTTCGCTAGCTATCTTACGGTGAGAAAACTGAGCCAATTCACCACACGCCATGCATATAGCATGAACTTTAGTCACATATTCAGCCTTAGCCAATAAAGAAGGAATTGGACCAAAAGGTTTTCCCGAAAAATCCATATCCAAACCAGCTACAATTACGCGAATTCCCGAATTTGCCAATTTTTCACAAACGATAGGCAGTTGATCATCAAAAAATTGGGCTTCATCAATGCCGATAACATCAACATCGTTTGCTAGCAATAATATATTTTCAGAAGCAGGAACAGGAGTTGAACGAATCGTAGTGCCTTGGTGACTAACTACATCGTTTTCGTCGTAGCGAGTATCTACAGATGGCTTGTAAATTTCAACTTTTAATTTAGCAAACTCAGCACGTTTCAATCGCCGAATCAATTCTTCCGTCTTTCCCGAGAACATTGATCCACAAACGACCTCAATCCAACCTTTTTTTTGCTTTTTATTCCCTCTTTGTTCTAAAAACACGTTTTTATTGTTATTATAATTGTTAATAAGTTCGCTAAAGGTAGTAAATATGATTGCATTAATTTACTCAAATTTGTAATGTATTTTCAACAATTAGATATTATTATGAATAACGATTACAAAAACCTAAACGAATTAATCACTTCTCTAGCTATTAACATTAAAGCTTTAGAAAATGGAAAATTATCAGTTTATGATTTAGAGTCCTTATTAAACAACGCTCGAAATGTTCATGAAAGAATTACAGTTCTTCATTATTTAGCAATCGAAAGAGAAGTTAAAGTAGGAGGAAAAGAAAAAAAAGGAATACAATTTAACTTCACCTCGGTAGAAGAACCTGCCGAAACCCCTGCGAATCAAACAAATTTAATCGATGCTATTCAGGTGGAACATCATAATGAAGCTGTTCGAAAATCAATCGGTACACAAGCTCCTTTGTTTGAAGAGGAAATTGTAAAAGAAGAAGTACAGCACCAAAATATTGTAGAGCCAAAGTCGGATTCTGTCAAAGAACCTGTAGTTGAGATTGTAAAAAAAGAAATTACACCTACAAATGAAGTAGAAACCAAAGCATCGATTAACGATAAGTTTTCTGGACATGCAGAAAAACAAACGCTCGCTGATAAACTCGGGCAATCTCCAATCGAAGACCTCAATAAAGCAATTGGCTTGAATCAGAAATTTCTTTTTATGAACGATTTATTTGAAGGAGAAAATGATAAATATAAGGATGCTTTAACTACGATTAATAATTTTGCGACTTATATGGAAGCGGATGAATACATAAACAATAGTCTAAAACATCAATTCGATTGGGATGAAGAAAGTGTATCAGTCCAGAAATTCATAAATTTAGTTAAAAGAAGATTTTTGTAAACCTTTGTAAGAACGAATAAGCAATAAATGAAAAGAATAGGTTTACTGTCCGATACGCATAGTCATTTCGATAAGAAATATATAAAGTACCTGTTAGAATGTGACGAAATTTGGCATGCAGGCGATATCGGTGATATTTCAGTCATGGATGAACTCCAAAAAATTGCCCCCGTAAGAGCTGTTTATGGAAACATAGACGATCATATCGTTCGTGCAGAATATCCCGAACATAACCGTTTTACATTAGAAGGAGTCGATGTTTGGTTGACGCATATAGGAGGTCGCCCTTACGCATACAATTATCTGATTAGAGAAGATATAATTAAAAATCCTCCAAAATTATTTATTTGTGGACATTCTCATATTTGTAAAGTTCAAATGGATAAAAAACTTAAAATGCTGTATATGAATCCTGGAGCCGCAGGTATTTACGGGCAACATCAAATCCGAACAATGCTTAGGTTTACTTTGGATAATGGAAATATAAAAGATTTAGAAGTCATAGAATTAGGAAATAGAGCCTAGATATTTATTTTAAGTCTAGTTGGGCATATCCTTTTTCTATCCAAAAAAACACAAAAAAGTGTTTGTTTAGACAGAAAAAGGTCGGGCTATCCACTGTATTTCCGATTGAAAAAATCGGAAGATGCCGTTTCTATCCCTTATGCAAAAGAACAGATTCTAAGTAAAGTTATAAATGTGGTAGAAAAATTCATACAATATATATTAGTCGAAAAACGATATTCTAAACATACAATTGTGTCGTATAAGAATGATTTGCTTCAATTCGAAAAGTATTTATCAAGTGATTATGAAGAATCAATAGAAAAAGCAACCCCTGTAATGATTCGTTCATGGATGGCTTTGCTTGTTCAAGCGGGTATTCAAGAGCGAACAGTAAACCGAAAATTAAGTTCACTACGTTCTTATTATAAGTATTTAATCCAAAACAAAATAAGAAACGATAATCCAGTAGTTAATATTAAAGTCCTAAAGACAAGAAAAAGACTTCCAAATTTTATCAAACAACAAGAAATGGATAATCTTTTCAATGAAATAGACTTTTCCAATGAATTTTCAGATCAAAGAGATAAGTTACTATTGTATATATTATTTTTTACAGGAATTAGATTGTCAGAACTAATAAATTTAAAAGACAATGATATTTCTGATAAAGTAATTAGAGTTATTGGAAAAAGAAATAAAGAACGAGATGTTCCGATAACACCTTTTTTGCGAAAAGAGATTCTAAATTACACTATATTAAGGAGTCAGACATTTGAAGAATCAGGTAATGATCTTTTGCTTACAAATAAAGGTCAAAAACTTTACGAAAAATTTGTATATAGAAAGGTAAAACATTACCTTAGTTTAGTGACAACTCAAAAAGAGATAAGTCCACATGTATTAAGACATACGTTTGCGACTCAAATGTTAAACAATGGAGCTGACCTAAATGCAATAAAAGAAATATTAGGGCATTCAGATTTAACGGCAACACAAGTTTATACACATAACTCTTTAGAGAAGTTAAAAGGAATATATAAACAAGCTCACCCTAGAAGTGAGAATAAAAAATAAAATTATGGATATTAAAGTTCAATCAGTAAATTTCGATGCAGATGAAAAGTTAATTGCTTTTGTAGAAAACAGAGTAGAGAAACTTCAAACTTATTTTGATAACATCACGGGAGTAGAATCTTTCTTAAGGATAGAGAAGTCTGATAACCTCGAAAATAAATTAGTAGAAATAAAAGTTTTGTTACCAGGTAAAGAAATTTTCGCTAAAAAAAACGCAAAATCTTTCGAAGAAGCTGCAGATGAGTCTGTTGAAGCCTTGAGAAGACAGCTTGTAAAGTATAAGGAAAGACTATAGTTTAAGTCGTTGTAAAAAAAATATTATTTTTTTTAAAAAAAAGCTTGCGATTCTAAAAGTTCTTATTATCTTTGCACAGCCTTACGGAAATTAAGGTATAGTTCTTAAGTAAGTTTTGAATAATATTGCCAATGTAGCTCAGTTGGCTAGAGCAGCTGATTTGTAATCAGCAGGTCGTGGGTTCGAGTCCCTCCATTGGCTCCATTTAGTTGGGGGTGTCGCATAGCGGCTATTGCAACAGACTGTAACTCTGTCACCTTCGGGTATCGTTGGTTCGAGTCCATCCACCCCCACGAAGGAAAATAAAATAATTTTTTTTGAAAAACATTTGTTTTTTAATTAAAAAGTATTATCTTTGTATTCCGAAAAGCGAGAGTAGCTCAGCTGGTAGAGCATCAGCCTTCCAAGCTGAGGGTCGCGAGTTCGAATCTCGTCTCTCGCTCTGTGACTTAAAGGAGAACTAGTGATGATACTGGTTCTCCTTTTTGTGTTTTTAAAGCCGATGTAGCTCAGGGGTAGAGCGTTTCCTTGGTAAGGAAGAGGTCATGGGTTCAATTCCCATCGTTGGCTCAAAAGCTCAATGGTGGATTTAAGAAAGTAAATAAGTATATAATTAATAAATAAAACAAAGTTAAGATGGCTAAAGAAACCTTCGAACGTACTAAACCACACGTGAATATTGGAACAATAGGTCACGTGGATCACGGTAAGACAACTCTTACTGCTGCAATTTCTAAAGTTTTAGCTGACCAAGGGTTGGCAGAAATGAAAGATTTTTCTCAAATTGATAATGCTCCTGAAGAGAAAGAAAGAGGTATTACAATTAATACAGCTCACATTGAGTATGAAACAGAAGCTAGACATTATGCACATGTAGATTGTCCAGGTCACGCCGATTATGTTAAGAACATGGTTACGGGAGCTGCTCAAATGGATGGTGCTATTCTTGTTTGTGCTGCGACTGATGGTCCTATGCCTCAAACTAGAGAGCATATCTTGTTGTCTAAACAAGTAAATGTACCTAAATTAGTTGTATTCATGAATAAAGTGGATATGGTTGATGATGAAGAGTTGTTAGAATTAGTTGAAATGGAATTAGAAGAATTATTAGAATCTTACGATTATAATGATACTCCAATTCTTGCTGGTTCTGCTTTAGGAGCTTTGAATGGAGATGCTAAATGGGTTGATTCAGTTAAGAAATTAATGGATACAGTTGATTCATGGATTCCTACACCAGAAAGAGATGTTGAAAAACCTTTCTTAATGTCTGTTGAAGATGTATTCTCTATTACAGGACGTGGGACTGTAGCTACAGGAGCAATCGAAACTGGAATAATTAATACTGGAGACCCAGTTGAAATTATTGGAATGCAAGCAGATAACGGTGTTATGACATCTACAGTTACAGGAGTTGAAATGTTCCGTAAAATATTAGATGAAGGAAGAGCTGGTGAAAACGTAGGTCTTTTATTAAGAGGTATTGATAAAGCTGATATCAAAAGAGGTATGGTTGTCGCTAAGCCTGGTTCAATTACACCACATGCTAAATTTAAAGCTGAGGTTTATGTATTGAAAAAAGAAGAAGGTGGACGTCACACTCCATTTCATAACAGATACCGTCCTCAGTTCTATTTTAGAACTTTAGATGTTACTGGGACAATTACTTTAGAAGAAGGACGTGAAATGGTTATGCCAGGAGATAACGTTACTATCGACGTTGAGTTAATTACTCCAGTTGCAATGGATTTAGGTTTACGTTTTGCTATCCGTGAAGGAGGTAGGACAGTAGGAGCTGGTCAGGTAACTGAAATAATAGCTTAATAACTTAATTGTTAGAAATTGTCAAAAAGGTTCTCGTATTTTACGGGTAACCTTTTTGTCATATATTTAAATTTACATTGAAAGGTGTAGATTTAAAGGTTTACGGGTGTAGCTCAGTTGGTAGAGCACTGGTCTCCAAAACCAGGTGTCGGGAGTTCGAGTCTCTCCACCCGTGCAAAATATTAATTTAATAGATTTTAACTGTGGCAGAATTTATCGCATATATTAAAGACGCTAAAGAAGAATTACTTCATAAAGTATCTTGGCCTACATGGAAAGAATTGCAGTCAAGTGCAATTTTGGTTTTAATTACATGTATTATTATTTCATTATTCATATGGTTAATGGATTTTACATTTGGAATTACTCCTATCAAGGAAGGTGAGAGCGGATGGAGAGGTTTACTAGGGTATTTTTATGAAATGTTTAATTCATCTTCAAAATAATCAAGCATGGCTGAAGTGAAAAAGAGATGGTACGTGATTCGT
The DNA here is from genome assembly GCA_015488785.1 of Flavobacteriales bacterium. Lineage (GTDB taxonomy): Bacteria > Bacteroidota > Bacteroidia > Flavobacteriales_D > Parvicellaceae > S010-51. The sequence continues at coordinate 21,759 of WFNC01000522.1, forward strand.
GCTATTAGCGGAAAGGAAAAGAAAGTTAAAGAGCAATTAGAAATTGAAATAGAAAGACAAAATTTGTCTGACTATGTTGAACAAATTTTAATTCCAACAGAAAAGGTTTATCAAATTCGAAATGGTAAAAAAATAAGCAAAGAGAAAAATTACCTACCAGGGTATGTTTTAATCGAAGCTGCTTTAGTTGGAGAGGTTGAACATGTTATTCAATCAACAAATAATATAATTGGATTTTTAGGAGGAGAAAAAGGAGGAGATCCTTTACCAATGAGAGATTCAGAGGTTAATAGAATTTTAGGGAAAGTTGATGAATTGGCAGAGGCTGATGAAGAAATGAACGTTCCTTATGTTGTTGGAGAAGCTATCAAAGTAATAGATGGACCTTTCAATAACTTCAACGGAGTCGTTGAGGAAATTAACGAAGAGAAGAAAAAACTGAAAGTAATGGTTAAGATTTTTGGTCGTAAAACACCATTAGAATTAAACTATACGCAAGTAACAAAAGAGAATTAAGATAGTGTACTAGTCGATTAAAGCTTCCCGGCGAATACGCGTAATAAATAAATAACAATGGCAAAAGAAGTAAGTGGATTAATCAAACTTCAGATTAAAGGTGGAGCGGCAAATCCTTCGCCACCAGTAGGACCTGCATTAGGTGCTAAAGGTGTAAATATCATGGAGTTCTGTAAGCAATTTAATGCTAGAACTCAAGATAAAGCGGGGAAAGTATTGCCTGCTGTAATCACTGTATACTCAGATAAGTCTTTTGATTTTGTAATAAAAACACCTCCAGCTGCAGTTCAATTATTGGAAGCAGCTAAGTTGAAAAAAGGTTCTTCGGAGTCTAATAAACTTAAAGTTGGTAAAGTAACTTGGGAACAAGTTCAAGCTATTGCAGAAGATAAAATGGCCGATTTAAACTGTTTTACTATCCATTCAGGAATGAAGATGATAGCTGGAACAGCAAGAAGTATGGGATTAACAGTTAAAGGAAAAGCTCCTTGGGAAGTATAATCTGAATAAACAGAAAAATTATGGCACTGACAAAGAAGAGAAAAGAAGCCTTAGCTAAATACGATAGCGAAAAGGTATATTCATTGGACGAAGCTTCAAAAATTATCAAGGAAATATCAACTACTAACTTTGATTCTTCTATTGACGTTGCGGTAAGATTGGGTGTAGACCCTCGTAAAGCTAACCAAATGGTTAGAGGAACGGTATCTTTACCTCACGGAACTGGAAAGGATGTAAAAGTATTAGTATTGTGTACTGCTGATAAAGAAAAAGAAGCGTTAGAAGCAGGTGCTGATTACGTTGGATTAGATGAGTTTATCACCAAAATTAAAGGTGGTTGGACTGATGTAGATGTAATTATCACTATGCCATCAGTAATGGGGAAAGTAGGTGCTTTAGGTCGTATTTTAGGACCTAGAGGATTAATGCCAAACCCTAAGACTGGTACCGTTACTATGAATGTAGCTCAAGCTGTGACAGATGTAAAAGCTGGAAAAATTGACTTTAGAGTTGATAAATTCGGTATAATACACGCTGCTATAGGTAAAGCTTCTTTCGAATCAGAAAAAATTGCAGATAACGCAAGAGAATTGATTTCAACGCTAATTAAACTTAAACCAACTGCTGCGAAAGGTACTTATATTAAGAGTCTTTCTATTTCAAGCACAATGAGTCCAAGTATTAATGTAGAATCAAAATCGATTGAGGCGTAACTGCTAAAAATGTAACAAACATGACCAGAGAAGAAAAACAAAATGCAATTGAGGTCTTAACTGACAGACTTGCTGGATCTGGAATATTTTATGTCGCAGACACTTCAGAACTAACGGCGGAAGCTACTAGTGACTTAAGAAGAGCTTGCTTCAAACAAAATGTTCAATTGAGCGTAGTTAAAAATACATTGCTTAAAAAAGCAATGGAGAAAGTTGATGGTAAAGATCTTGCAGAAATGTATGATGTTTTGGCTGGTCCAACAGCAATAATGTTTGCAGAGGTAGGTAATGCTCCGGCAAAAATCATTAAAGAATTTCGTAAGAAAAATGATAAGCCGATTTTAAAAGCAGCCTACGTTGAAGAAGCAATATATATTGGAGACGATCAATTACAAACTCTTGTTGACATCAAGTCTAAAGAAGAAATGATTGGTGAAGTAATTGGATTACTTCAATCGCCTGCTAAAAACGTATTGTCAGCTCTTCAGTCTGGAGGCGGAACAATTGCAGGACTAGTGAAAACTTTATCTGAAAGATAAAAAAAGAATTAAATTTAATTAGTAAAACAAAACAAGTACGAAAGTACTAAAATTAATTATTATGGCGGATATTAAAGCTATGGCAGAAAGTTTAGTAAACTTAACTGTAAAAGAAGTAAACGAATTAGCAACAATCTTAAAAGATGAGTACGGAATCGAACCAGCAGCAGCTGCAGTAGCAGTAGCAGCAGGTGGAGGAGGTGCTGATGCAGCTGAAGAACAAACTGAATTTAATGTTGTTCTTAAAGCAGCAGGAGCAGCTAAATTAAAAGTTGTAAAAGCGGTTAAAGAATTGTGTGGTTTAGGACTTAAAGAAGCTAAAGAATTAGTTGATTCAGCTCCAGCAAACATCAAAGAAGGTGTTTCTAAAGACGAAGCTGATGCTTTGAAAACTGCTTTGGAAGAAGTAGGTGCAGAAGTAGAAGTTAAGTAATTACATAACTTATTATAATTAGGTTTAGGTCCTTTCTTTCGAAGAATTTCGAGAGAGAGTGCCTAAACCCTTTTGTGTTTAATAGAGATTCTGTTTTTCACAAATAAAAACTCAACATTTGTTTAATTTAAACATTTAAGCCTTGGCAACCGAAACTAATATTCCAAAAAGAGTCAACTTTGCATCTAGTATGCACCGCTCTGACTATCCAGATTTTTTAGATGTTCAATTGAAATCTTTTCAAGAATTTTTTCAATTAGAAACTACACCAGAAAATCGTTCCGATGAAGGTTTATTCAAAGTTTTTTCAGAAAACTTTCCTATAACGGATACAAGAAACCAATTTGTATTGGAATTTCTTGATTATTTTATTGATCCTCCACGTTACACAGTCGATGAGTGTGTAGAAAGAGGATTGACTTACGCTGTACCTTTAAAAGCCGTATTAAAGCTTTATTGTACAGATGAAGAACATGAAGATTTTGAGACAATAGTACAAGAGGTTTATCTTGGAACTATTCCTTATATGACTCCAAAAGGATCTTTTGTAGTAAACGGAGCTGAAAGAGTTATCGTTTCTCAATTGCATAGATCTCCAGGTGTATTTTTTGGTCAAAGTCGTCATGCAAATGGAACTAAATTATACTCTGCAAGAGTAATTCCTTTTAAAGGATCTTGGATTGAATTTGCGACTGACATTAATAGTGTTATGTATGCTTATATCGATCGTAAAAAGAAATTACCGGTTACCACTCTTTTTAGAGCTATTGGTTACCAAAGTGATAAAGACATTTTAGAAATTTTCGACCTTGCTGATGAAATTAAAGTCACTAAAGCTGGACTTAAAAAAGCAGAAGGAAGAAAATTAGCTGCGCGTGTATTAAAAACATGGGTGGAAGATTTCGTTGATGAAGATACTGGTGAAGTAGTATCGATCGAAAGAAACGAAGTAATAATAGATCGTGAAGTGATTCTTGAAAAAGAACACATGGACATGATTTTAGAAGCTGGTGTTAAAACTGTTATTCTTCATAAAGAAGATATTAACTCAGGTGACTTCTCTATTATTTACAACACATTACAAAAAGATACTTCCAATTCTGAAAAAGAAGCGGTTGAATATATTTATAGATTATTACGTAACGCTGAACCGCCAGATGAAGAGACGGCTAGAGGTGTTATCGATAAACTTTTCTTTTCTGAACAACGTTATGATTTAGGAGAAGTTGGTCGTTATAGAATTAACAAAAAATTAGAACTTACTGAGTCTTTAGAACAAAGAGTTTTAACCAAAAATGATATAATATCGATTGTTAAATATCTAATCAAATTAGTTAATTCTAAAACTGATGTGGATGATATTGATCACTTAAGTAATAGACGCGTAAGAACAGTTGGAGAACAATTACACAATCAATTTGGTGTTGGTTTAGCTCGTATGGCTAGAACAATTAGAGAAAGAATGAACGTTAGAGATAACGAAGTCTTTACTCCTATTGATTTAATTAATGCGAAGACATTATCAGCTGTTATTAATTCATTTTTTGGAACAAATCAATTGTCTCAATTTATGGATCAAACGAATCCATTGGCAGAGGTTACGCATAAGCGTAGATTATCAGCACTTGGACCAGGTGGTTTATCGAGAGAAAGAGCAGGATTTGAGGTAAGGGATGTTCACTACACTCACTACGGAAGATTATGTACTATTGAAACTCCTGAGGGACCAAATATTGGTCTTATTTCTTCACTTGCTGTTTATGCAAAAGTGAATAAATTAGGGTTTATTGAAACTCCTTATAGAGAGGTTAAAGACGGTATTGTCGTTTTGGATAAGGATCCAATTTATATGACAGCAGAAGAAGAGGATAATATGAATATCGCTCAGTCTATTGCTAAAACAGATGAAAAAGGAAATTTCTTAACAGAGCGTGTTAAAACGCGTTTCGAAGGAGATTATCCGATGTCATTACCTGAAGATATTAATTATATTGATGTTGGAGCAAATCAAATTGCTTCTATTGCTGCATCTTGTATTCCTTTCTTGGAACATGATGATGCAAATAGAGCCTTGATGGGATCTAACATGCAGCGTCAAGCTGTACCATTATTAAAACCAGTTTCTCCTATTGTAGGAACAGGAATTGAAGAGTTGATCGCAAGACACTCTAGAGTTCTTCACCATGCTGAAGGTACAGGTGTAGTGGTATATGTTGATGCGAATGAAATTCATGTGAAATATGATTTGTCTGATAATCAAAAATTAGTTCGATTTGAAGATGATATCAAAATTTACAAATTAATTAAGAATAGAAAAACGAATCAAGGAACATCGATTACTTTGAAACCTTTAGTTGTTAAAGGTCAAAAATTAATAAAAGGAGATGTTTTAGTTGAAGGTTACGGTACTCAAAAAGGTGAATTAGCTTTAGGTCAAAATCTTAAAGTAGCATTTATGCCTTGGAAAGGATATAACTTTGAGGATGCGATTGTTATTTCTGAAAGAATTGTTAAGGAAGATGTATTTACTTCTATCCATATCGATGAGTATTCTTTAGAAGTTAGAGATACTAAAAGAGGGATTGAAGAATTAACAGCTGATATTCCTAACGTAAGTGAGGAAGCAACTAAAGACCTTGATGAAAATGGAATTATTAGAATAGGAGCGGAGGTAAAACCTGGCGATATTTTAATTGGGAAAATTACTCCTAAAGGAGAAAGCGATCCTTCTCCAGAAGAAAAACTTTTAAGAGCTATCTTTGGTGATAAAGCAGGTGATGTAAAAGACGCTTCATTAAAATGTTCTCCATCTACAAGAGGTGTTGTAATTAATAAAAAATTATTTGCAAAATCAGTAAAAGATAGAAAGTCTAAAGCTGCGGATAAGCCTTTATTAGCTCAAATCGAAAAAGAGATGAATGCCGAAGTTAATGAACTTAAAGGTGTTTTGATTGAAAAGATTAGAGAAATTGTTGGAGATAAAAAATCGAAAGGTGTATTTAACAACTATAAAGAAGAAGTTCTTAAAAAAGGAGTTAAGTTTACTGAAAAGAATTTAAAAGATTTAGATTTCTTACACATTAATCCAAAAGGTTGGTCTGGAGATGAAGAAATTGATGCTTTAATTGAGGTTGTATTACATAACTTTAGTTTAAAAGCGACAGAGATTTTAGGTAAACACAAAAGAAGACAATTTAGAATTTCTGTAGGTGATGAATTACCAAATGGAATTATTAAATTGGCGAAAGTTTATTTAGCGAAGAAACGTAAGCTTAAAGTTGGAGATAAGATGGCGGGACGTCACGGGAATAAAGGTATTGTATCACGTATTGTACGTGAAGAAGATATGCCTTATTTGGAAGATGGAACAGCTGTCGATATTGTCTTAAATCCTCTTGGTGTACCTTCTCGTATGAACTTAGGTCAGATTTATGAAACGGTTCTTGCTTGGGCTGGAGAAAAGCTAGGAAAGAAATTTTCTACACCTATCTTTGATGGGGCAAGTATGCAACAAATTCATGATCTTACGGATGAAGCTGGAATTGAAAGAGATGGTAAAACTTATCTTTATGATGGTGGAACAGGAGATCGTTTTGATCAACCGGCAACAGTTGGGATCATTTATATGATTAAACTAAGCCATATGGTTGACGATAAAATGCATGCTCGTTCTATCGGACCTTATTCATTAATTACGCAACAACCATTAGGAGGTAAAGCTCAGTTTGGTGGTCAACGTTTTGGTGAAATGGAGGTTTGGGCATTAGAGGCTTATGGAGCTTCAAATATCCTACAAGAAATTTTAACTGTTAAATCTGATGATGTGATTGGAAGAGCGAAAGCTTATGAAGCAATCGTAAAAGGTCATAATTTACCTACACCGGGTATCCCTGAGTCTTTCAACGTATTGTTGAATGAATTAAGCGGATTAGCATTGAATATAACATTAAGTTAAATTGAATTTAGAACCAAAGGTTGAACTAAACCTTTGGTTCTTCTTTAATTTTTTTACTAATATTAAAATAGTTGTTTTACAACGAAATACTATAATATATGGCTTATAGAAAAGAATCGAAAGTATCAAGTAGATTTAGCAAAATAACCATCAGTCTTGCCTCTCCTGAAATGATTTTAGAAAAATCACATGGAGAAGTATTAAAGCCTGAGACAATTAATTATAGAACATACAAGCCTGAGCGTGATGGATTATTCTGTGAAAGAATTTTCGGTCCCGTTAAAGATTACGAATGTCATTGTGGAAAATACAAGAGAATTCGTTATAAAGGGATTGTATGTGATAGATGTGGTGTAGAGGTTACTGAGAAAAAAGTAAGAAGAGAACGAATGGGACATATCTCATTGGTTGTTCCTGTTGCGCATATCTGGTACTTCCGTTCATTACCGAATAAGATTGGTTACCTTTTAGGTTTACCAACTAAGAAATTAGATCAAATTATTTATTACGAAAGATATGTTGTAATAAACGGAGGTGGAGTTTCTAATGCTGAAGGAGAATCTTTAGAGCGTTTAGATTTCTTGACTGAAGAAGAATATTTAGATATCTTAGATGCATTACCAAAAGAAAATAGACATTTAGAAGATAATGATCCTAATAAGTTTATTGCTAAAATGGGGGCAGAAGCATTAGAAGAGCTATTGAAACGTTTAGAGTTAGAAAAACTTTCTTACGAATTACGTCATAAAGCAAATACTGAAACTTCTCAACAACGTAAAAATGAAGCATTAAAACGTCTTAAAGTTATTGAGGCTTTAATTGATGCAAATACACGTATAGAAAATCGTCCGGAATGGATGATTGTAAAAACTGTACCTGTAATTCCACCAGATTTGAGACCATTGGTTCCACTTGATGGAGGTCGTTTTGCTACGTCTGATTTAAATGATTTATACAGAAGAGTTATTATTAGAAATAATCGTTTGAAACGATTAATAGAAATTAAAGCTCCTGAGGTTATTTTACGTAATGAAAAACGTATGTTACAAGAATCTGTTGATTCTTTATTCGATAATTCTAGAAAATCAAGTGCTGTAAAAACAGACAAAAATAGACCGTTAAAATCTTTATCTGATAGTTTGAAAGGAAAACAAGGTCGTTTCCGTCAGAATTTATTAGGAAAAAGGGTTGATTATTCTGCACGTTCGGTAATTGTTGTAGGTCCAACATTAAAATTACATGAGTGTGGATTGCCTAAAGATATGGCTGCTGAACTTTTCAAACCATTTATCATCCGTAAGATGATAGAGCGTGGGATTGTTAAAACAGTAAAATCTGCAAAGAAAATTGTAGATAAAAAAGATCCAGTAGTTTGGGATATATTAGAGAATGTAATTAAAGGACATCCGGTATTACTGAATAGAGCACCAACACTTCACCGTTTAGGTATTCAAGCTTTTCAACCAACATTGATTGAAGGAAAAGCAATACAGTTACACCCATTAGTGTGTACTGCATTTAATGCCGATTTTGATGGGGATCAAATGGCGGTGCATTTACCTTTAGGAAATGCTGCTGTTTTAGAAGCTCAAATGTTATTATTGGCTTCTCACAATATTTTGAATCCTGCAAATGGAGCTCCGATTGCAGTACCATCTCAGGATATGGTTTTGGGTCTATATTATATGACCAAAATTAGAAAATCTACACCTGAATTGACTGTAAAAGGAGAAGGTAAGATGTTTTATTCTCCTGAAGAAGTTGAAATTGCTTATAATGAAGGCGCAATTGATTTGCATGCTACAATTAAAGTTAAAACTCAAGATGTAATTAAAGGTGAGTATGTAACTAAAATGATTGATACTACTACAGGTCGAGTTTTGTTTAATGAATTAGTTCCTAAAGAAGCTGGATTTATTAATGAAGTTTTAACTAAAAAAGCTTTACGAGATATTATTAGTGATATTCTTAAGGTGACAAACGTACCAACTGCTGCAGATTTCTTAGATGATATTAAAAATCTTGGTTATACAATGGCATTTACAGGAGGTTTATCTTTCAATTTAGGTGATGTGGTTATTCCAGATGCTAAGAAGGATATGGTTGCTAAAGCTGAAGCTCAAGTTGAAGAAGTTAAGATGAATTATAACATGGGACTTATTACAAATAATGAGCGTTATAATCAAATTATTGATATTTGGACACATACGAACTCGAGATTAACGCATATCTTGATGGATTACTTAAAGAATGATCAACAAGGTTTCAACTCTATCTTTATGATGATGGATTCTGGAGCAAGGGGATCGAAAGAACAAATTCGTCAGTTATCTGGAATGAGGGGGCTTATGGCTAAACCTCAAAAATCTGGAGCAGGTGGAGGTCAAGATATTATTGAAAATCCAATTCTTTCTAACTTTAAAGAAGGGTTATCAATTTTGGAATACTTTATATCTACTCACGGTGCCCGTAAAGGTTTGGCCGATACAGCACTTAAAACTGCCGATGCAGGTTACTTAACTAGAAGATTAGTTGATGTTGCGCAAGATGTTGTAGTTAATGCTGTAGATTGTGGAACCCTTAGAGGTTTAACAGCTACCGCTCTTAAGAAAAATGAAGACATCGTCGAAAGTTTAGCTGATAGAATTTTAGGACGTGTTTCTTTAAATGATATTGAACATCCTGAGACTGGAGAACTTATCGTTGCTGAAGGTGATGAAATTAAAGAAGTTCATACTGTTCTAATTGAAGAGGCTGGAATTGAAGAGGTTGAAGTTCGTTCTGTATTAACTTGTGAAAATACCAGAGGTGTTTGTGCTAAATGTTATGGACGTAACCTTTCTACTAGACACATGGCTGTTAGAGGTGATTCTATTGGAGTTGTTGCTGCACAATCGATTGGTGAACCTGGTACACAGTTAACACTTCGTACATTCCACGTTGGGGGTACAGCATCTAATGTTGCTGATGAATCTACTATTACGGCTAAATTTAGTGGTAAGTTAGAAATAGATGAATTGAAAACAGTAACTAAAACTGATGAAGAAGGAAATGAAGTTGAAGTTGTAATTGGTCGTGCTGCTGAAATGAGAATTTTAGATAGTAAAACGAATCAAGTATTAGCTACAAACAACATTCCTTATGGAGCTCATTTTACTGCTGTTAACAACAGTCCGATTAAAAAAGGAGATGCAATTTGTAAATGGGATCCTTATAATGCTGTAATTATTTCGGATATTGATGGAAAGATTGAGTTTGAAAACTTAGTATCTGGAGAAACATTCCGTGAAGAAGTTGATGAGCAAACAGGATTCTCTGAAATGGTAATTAAAGAGAACAGAAGAAAGAAAAATGTCCCTACTATTTTAGTTGTGAATAAGAAAGGAGAAACATTAAAATCATTTAGTTTGCCAGTAGATGCTCACGTTGTTGTAAAAGAAGGTGATGCAATTACAATGGGAGAAATCTTAGTTAAGATTCCTCGTAAATCAGCTAAATCTGGAGATATTACAGGGGGGCTTCCTCGTGTAACTGAAATGTTTGAAGCTCGTAACCCATCTAACCCTGCTGTTGTAGCGAAGATTGATGGTGTTGTTTCTTATGGTAAAATTAAGAGAGGTAACAGAGAGGTTGTTATTGAAGCTAAAACTGGAGAAGTAACTAAATATTTAGTGCCACTTTCTAGACATATTTTAGTTCAAGAAAATGATTTTGTGAGAGCTGGTCAAAACTTATCGGAAGGAGCTACAACTCCAAAAGATATTTTAGCAATTAAAGGTCCAACTGCTGTTCAAGAGTATATTGTGAATGAAATACAAGAAGTATATCGTTTACAAGGTGTGAAAATTAACGATAAGCATTTTGAGGTTATTGTACGTCAAATGATGCGTAAAGTTGAAATCGCTGATGCTGGAGATACAATTTTCTTAGAAAAATCTTCTGTTAATAAATGGGAATTTATTCAAGAAAATAATAAGCTTTGGGGTAAGAAAGTAATTGAAGATGCTGGAGGATCTCAAATTTTAAGTGCTGGACAAATTGTTTCGGCTCGTAAGTTGAGAGATGAAAATTCAATGTTAAAACGAAACGGTAAAAAAGCTGTCACTGCTAGAAACGCTGTTCCTGGAACTGCTATTCCAATGTTACAAGGAATTACAAGAGCTTCATTACAAACAGATAGTTTCATATCTGCAGCTTCTTTCCAGGAAACAACTAAGGTGCTTAACCTTGCTGCTGTTAGTGGTAAAGAAGATCATTTATTAGGATTAAAAGAGAATGTAATTGTTGGACATAAAATACCAGCAGGAACAGGTCTTGATTATTTCCAAACAATGACAGTAACTCCTAAAGTAGGACATGCTGAATCTGTTATAGAGGATTAAAATAAAAGATACTCAAACCGATTAGCTAGTTGGTTTGAGTCTAGTATTACTATAAATTGACAAAGGTCTTTCAGAAATGAAAGACCTTTTTTTTGTTTGAAAAAATTAATACAAATAATTTTTATAAAAAAACAAAAGGGTTAAGTATCTTTGTGCTTTCTAAAAATATAAACATGAACAATCCGAAAAGATACACGATTACAGCAGCACTTCCTTATGCAAATGGACCATTACATTTAGGTCACTTAGCAGGAGTATATATTCCCGCAGATATTTATGCGCGATTTATGCGATTGAATAATCAAGATGTTGCATTTGTCTGTGGTTCGGATGAACATGGAGCTGCAATTACACTTAGAGCGAAGAAAGAAAATACAACTCCTCAAGAAATTGTTGATAGGTACCACGAGCTGAATAAAAATGTATTTTCTGATTTGGGTATTAGTTTCGATATCTTTCATAGAACTTCTTCTGATTTACATAAAGAAACTGCAGCTAATTACTTTAAGGAGCTAGCAGAAAAAGGTGCTTTTACGAAGAAGACTTCAGAGCAATATTATGATGAAGAGTATAAACAATTTTTAGCAGATCGGTATATAACTGGAGATTGTCCAAAATGTAATGCAGAAGGTGCTTACGGAGATCAATGTGAAAAATGTGGCTCTGATTTGAGTCCTTTAGAGCTGATTAATCCAAAATCAACATTGAGTGGAAAGACGCCTATTCTTAAAGAAACTTCCCACTGGTATTTACCAATGGGAGAGCATGAAGAATGGTTGAAGTCTTGGGTAAAAGATGGAGTGTTAGATGGCAAAAAGGTTCACAATCCAAAAGAATGGAAAAATCAAGTTGTAGGACAGTGCATGAGTTGGATAGATGGAGGTTTGCATGAAAGAGCAATGACAAGAGATTTAGACTGGGGGGTAAAAGTTCCTTTGAAAGATGCTGAAGGAAAGGTGCTTTATGTTTGGTTCGATGCTCCTTTAGGATATATTTCTGCAACGAAACAATGGGCAAAAGATAATGATAAAGATTGGGAGCCTTATTGGAAATCTGAAGATACAAAATTGGTGCATTTTTTAGCAAAAGATAACATTGTTTTTCACACAATTATTTTTCCTATTTTATTAAAAACATTTGGAGACCATATCTTACCGAATAATGTTCCTGCCAATGAATTTTTAAATTTAGAAGGAAAAAAGTTGAGTACTTCTAGAAATTGGGCTGTTTGGGGACATGAGTATTTAGAAGATTTTGAAGGTAAGCAAGATGCATTGCGTTATGCTTTGACTTCAATAATGCCAGAGTCAAAAGATAGTGATTTTACTTGGGAAGATTTTCAAGCTCGTAATAATAATGAATTGGTTGCTGTTTTTGGAAATTTTGTAAACAGAACATTGGTTTTGACTCAAAAATATTATGATGGAATTGTTCCCGAAAGAGGTGAATTAACTGATTTTGATAAAGAAGTTTTAGAAGAGTTAAAAGCATTACCTCATAAAATTAAAAAATCAGTAGAAGCTTACCGTTTTAGAGAAGCAATGGGAGAAGCCATGAATATGGCTCGTCTTGGGAATAAATACTTAGCAGACACAGAACCTTGGCGCTTGATTAAAACGGATGAGAAACGTGTAAAAACAATAATGAATATTGCAACACAAATCACAGCTAATTTAACGATTGCTTTTGAAGCTTTCTTACCTTTTACGACTCAAAAATTGAGAGAAATGATTGGTATGGACAAACTAGATTGGAGTTTTATAGGAAATGATAACTTAATCGAAGTTGGACATAAAATCGGTAAATCAGAATTATTATTCTCAAAAATTGACAATGCGCAAATAGAAGCTCAAGTTGCAAAGTTAGCTAATTCTCAAGAAATTGAAATTGATTTCCCTAAACAAAAGGATACAATAGATTTTGAAGATTTTACAAAGTTAGACATTAGAGTAGGGGAGATTATAGAAGCTGAAAAAGTAAAAAAAGCAAAGAAATTATTAAAACTTACTGTTGATACAGGATTGGACAAACGAATTGTTGTTTCTGGAATTGCAGAACATTATACAGCCGAAGAAGTAATTGGACAAAAAGTTTCGATTCTTATGAATTTAGCTCCTCGAAAAATTAGAGGTGTAGAATCGCAAGGTATGATTTTAATGGCTGAAAACGAAAAAGGAGAACTTGCATTTGTTGCCCCAACTAAAGATATTATTACAGGAGGAAATGTAAGTTAAAAAAGATTTCTTTAAGAAGATTAAAAAGCCCCAATTCACAAATGGTGAGAATTGGGGCTTTTTTTTTGAAACTACTATTTTTTTATTTAAGTATAAGAAATGATATAAGCTTTACATTGTAACATAATATCCTTATTTTTGTTTTATAATGATGAAAATACCATTCAAGAAATTTCAAGGAACAGGCAATGACTTTGTAATTATAGACAATAGAACTCTTTTTTTTGATAAAGAAAACCTAGAGCAAATTCAGTTTATTTGTAACCGAAAATTCGGAGTTGGTTCCGATGGGCTTATACTAATTGAAAATCACAATAAATATGATTTCAATATGGTATTTTTTAATCCCGATGGCTCACAGAGTTTTTGTGGTAATGGAAGCCGCTGTGCAGTTCGATTTGCTTATGATTTAGGAATTGTAAAAGAGCAAATGGAATTTATTTCTACAGATGGTTGGCACGAAGCATCAATTTTAGATAACAATGATGTAAAGTTGAGAATGAATGATGTCTCTAATGTAGAACAAAATACTAATTTTGATTTTATGAATACAGGTTCTCCTCATTATGTTGCGTTTACACAAAATATTTTTGATTTAGATTTAATAAGCAAAGGAAGTAAGATTAGGTACAGTGAAGCTTATAAAAGTATAGGGGGAACAAATGTGAATTTTATTGAAGCTGAAAATGATTTTTATAACGTAAGAACTTACGAAAGAGGAGTTGAAAATGAAACCTTGTCATGTGGGACAGGTGTTACTGCCTGCGCACTGAGTGTTGGAATTCAGAAGAACTTATCAGAAAGTAAAATAAAGATAAAAACAAAAGGAGGAAATTTGACTGTTGATTTTAAAAAGAGTCTTGAAAATAACTTTACCGATATCTGGCTTTCTGGTTCTGCCACATTTGTTTTTGATGGAGTAATAGAACTTGAAAACTAAATGGCTATCATTCAAAATATACAACAATTGAAAAACACCAAAGAATTGAACGCTGGTCTTTTTCTTTGTCTAATTGGAGCTGACAAGACTCCTCCTCATATTGCATTAATTGCCGATGGAAGATATTATTCGGCAAGTGTTCGAGGTGTTAAATTAGGTGTTGATTATAATTCATTATTAAAAATATTAGAATCAAAAAAAACAGCAACCTTATTTTTACAAATAGACGAACTTGTTAATCAAGAAATGTTAAGCACTGTTTATCAGAATTATCCTAAATTAACAATCAGTGAATCATGTTTGTTTCCTATTAGAGATTATTTTAAAATGAATAATTGGAAGGTTCACAATTGGAATTTTGTATTTGACTTAGTCAATGATGCATTAAAGGAGAAAAAAATAGGAGCTGCTTATCATTTAGAAATGGACAAAAGATTAGATAACGGTTCATTCAAACTAAAAGAATATACTAAAGCAGACATTATTACGTTAATTAAAGAATTGAAAGAATTGTGCTAGAAGGGAAAAACATAAGACTAAGAACAATAGAACCAAACGATATAGATATTCTGTTGGCTTGGGAAAACAATACTCAAAACTGGAGGGTGAGTAATACATTTGTTCCGTTTTCAAGAAAATTAATGGAAGAATATATTTACAGTGCACAAGATATTTTTAGTACCAAACAGATTCGGTTTATTATTGAAGATTTGAACACTAAAGTCCCACTAGGCTGTGTTGACCTGTTTGATTATGATCCATTTCATTTACGAGCAGGTGTTGGAATCCTTATCGATGAAAAGTATAGGGAGAAAGGAATAGCCAAGGAAGCGTTAAGTATTTTAAAAAAATATAGTTTTAGGCATCTAAAATTGCATCAAATTCATTGTACTATTGCAGCGTCAAATAAAGCTAGTATTCGATTGTTTGAAAAAGAAAATTTTGTTCAAACAGGAGTTAAAAAAGATTGGCTAAATTTTGGAGTGAATTGGGAAGATGAGTTGAGTTATCAATGTTTTAATGATTAGTGTTTTTGATTTAAAAGTAAAAGATTATGAAAAATATAGTTTTAGGATTATTGTTTATTACTGCACTCAGTTTTTTTCAAAGTTCTTGTAAAAAGAAAAATCAAACGGTTCCTTATGTTCCTGTTGATATTTATATAAATGTAGCATTACCTGCTTATATTAATCTAAGTGCCCCAGGCGGTTGGGTTTATGTATCGGGAGGTAGTAAAGGACTAATTGTTTACCGTCAAACGTTGACTAAGTTTATGGTTTATGATAGACATTGTACCTACAATATAGATAATCCTTGCGGAGCTGCAACGGTAGATTCTTCCAATGTTTCTATTTCCTGTGCTTGCGATGGAAGTGTCTATCAAATCTATGATGGAGCTGTAACTAATGGTCCTGCAACTTTTAATTTGCAACAGTATTCTACTAGTTTTGATGATTTAAATAATACGTTGCACATTTACAATTAAAACAACATGAACATTAAAACTATTTTAGGAATAACATTCTTATTCTTATCCCTTAATCAAAAAGCAATAGCACAAGACGAAGTTTTGAAGGCAGATTCAACACTCTCTAATTTGTATTATGAAGTTGGCTTTGGTTTTTCAAACTTAGGAGAAATGATTGTTCTTGGAATAGACGAAAAACAACTATTTCCAGAGCATGATAAATATGCTTTTTCTTTGTCACAACTTTTAAATAACAATAAATACCTTCGATTTGGATTTGTCTATGGATTCTATAAACAAAATATAGTGGGAGGACACAATAGTTTTATCAGTCCATTTATTGTAACTATCGGATTAGAGAAAAAGAAAACCAAGAATAGATGGGCGTTTTCTTATGGTTCAGATATTTATTATGCTACATCACTCAAAAAAACAAATATAGGAGGTTCTTTTTGGCAAGCACAACAACATGCTTTTGGAATTTCTGGATTGATTAGCGGATCGTACTTTATTCACAAGAACTTATCTGTCCGTACAGAAACAGAAATAGGATTTGGAGCTAGGAATAACTATAAGAATAAGGGCTTTGTAGTTCAACAAACACTAGCACCAGAAGTTCGATTAATTAAAGCAATTAGCTTAGAGTTAAAATATCATTTTTAGAAAGAATGATATTGTTTTGAATCTAGTTTTAAAGCACAGTAATTGTACCTAATTTCTCTACAATGTCAGAAGCTCCTTTTGCCTGATATTGCATTTTCCAAACATAACCTCCTGTTGGTACTTTTTGCCCCTTAGAAGTTCCATCCCAAGAAAAAGTTGAATGGTGACTTTCAAAAATTAAACTACCCCAACGATCAAAAATATAAAATTCAAAAGACCTTAATTTATCGTCGTCGAAGACGAGTTCTAATGTTTCGTTAAATCCATCTCCGTTTGGAGTAATGGCATTTGGAATATAAATGAATTCTCCCTTACTAGCTAAAATAAATGGACGGTCACTAAAATCGTCAAAGTTAGAAAGTGTTAAAGAAGATAAAGTTCCAGAAGTATTCCCATTAGAAACATTATCCACAATTGTCCATTCATTGTTCCATCTTCCTATCGTTTCTACGACTTCGTCTTCACTCGCATCATAAAAGAAAGAGATGTCTGCTGTTGAGTTTCCTTCAGAATGATACAAATGATGATAGTACAACGGATTTAAATCACTAACCAATGGAGATTTATCGTCTAATGAATAACCGTCGGAAGTAGCTTCGTTATTGGCTAGTCTTGCTCCGTAAGTGTTCTCTAAATCGTCTGTAGGAGTAACATGAATCGGTCTTAATCTAAAATCTCCTACATCAGACCCCAAAGGGAATGTATAGGTAGAAGTAGATTGTGTTTTTCGTTTCAAGTGTCCGTCACCTCTACTACTTATGTATCCTGTTGTGTAAATCAATGCGGTAGGGTCAGTATTATTAATTAACATTACATTTTCATCCGTCAATAAATGTTCTATACCTAAATCCAACCAAACTGCAGAAGCGTCAACAGTCATTAGTTTTTTACCTCCACTGAGTATTAAACTATAAAAATCAGTAGGATTTGTTCCTGTGATTAGTTTGTCGGCATTAATAAGTCGTACTGTTGAATTATCGGCATTAAAAGTATTATTGTTCTCCCAGTTTCCACCAATTTTATAATCTCCTGTTGCAGTAGAAAAACCAGTTGACGTTCCATTGTTAACATAGTCATAATCCACATCAACATTTCCTGCGTTTTCTAAGTTTCCGTTTGCTCCCGTTTTCAAAAAATTGTTTTGAACTTTAAGAATTCCTCCTCCATTTACGGCGAAGTCTGTATCTACAAATAATTGAGCATTTACAGCCGTAAATGCATAAGTAAAACTTGTAAGTAGGATTAAAAAATATTTC
>WFNC01000523.1 GCA_015488785.1 Flavobacteriales bacterium
ACCATATTTATCTGTCAACACACTTCCTACTTTTATATATTCTCCACTATCATTTTTTTCATACAAATCAATTACAGCTCCTTCCACCGTTTTATTCGTTATTGCATCAATCATTTGACCAAACAATGCAGCTTTTTTTAGTTTTACGCCACTTTTAATTTTAGCAATTTTTTTATCTCTCCTTTTATCATTTTTCTTTAAAATAATTTCTTTTAATTCATAATAAGGATTATCATATACAATTTTATATTCTTTATTCTTAGCAAAATTAGTTCCCCAAACACCATTTTCATCTGTAATGTTAACAGAAGATTCAACCCATTCTCCGTTTACTTTTTCATACACGGTAATTTTTGTTTCGGCTATTGCTTCACCTGTCTCTTTATCAATCACTTTGTACTCAGCTGGAATTAACTTAAAAGTATAAATTTGATCTACACCATTTTCTCCATCCCTATTAGAAGAGAAGAATCCCGTAACACCAGATTTAGTTGGCATAAAAGCAAAATCATCAAACGTTGAATTTAATGGTTTCCCTACGTTTTCAGCCTTACCATAAGTTCCATCGCTTTTAAGTGTAGATTTAAAGATATCAAATCCTCCGAATCCAAAATGTCCTCTTGAAGAGAAAAATAAATCTCCATTAAAAAAAGATGGAGTCATTTCATCTAAATTTGTATTAACAGTCTTACCTAAATTTACAGGTTTAGAATAAGTTCCATCACTACTAATTGTAGATTTATAAACATCATATCCACCTAAGCTACCTTCCATATTAGAGACAAAATAAAGTGTTTTACCATCTTCGGTAATAAAAGGATGAGCACAGCTGTATTCGTTACTATTAAATGACAACGCTTCTTTTTCACTCCATTTCCCATCTTTAAATTCGGTCTTAAATATTTTTAATACATTAATACCTTTGGAACTATAATCCATCTTTTTTGTTTTTCCAGGATTATACTTTCCTTTATCCGATGAATTTGAAGTAAAATACAAGACATTTTCATCTTTGGAAACGGATGGATATCCAGCGTAATACTCGCTAGATAGAGATTTAGAAATTCCTTCAGGAGCGTCAAAAGTATTCTCAGCTGTTTTTTTACTATAACCTAAATCATAAAAGATTGTTTTACCTTCTCCTTCAGATTTTGCTTGACCTGTTAATACTCCTTCTTTAAATTCACAAGCCCCCATACTGATTCCGTTGGTTGCAATATTAGTAACTTTAACGACATAAGGTGTTGCATCATTTCCATTAGCTTCAGCCCAGTCAATCATTTCGTTAAACTCTGTTTTTAACTTTGAATCTCCTTTACTTTCTGCATATTTTAAGAAAAAGGTTTTTGCTTGCTCTGTTTTACCTACCGTTCTTAAAGCAGAACTATAATTTAAATATTTTTCTAAATCACTAGGATTAGCAGCTAAATATTTCCCATAATACAGAACTGTTTTCTTGTAATTATGTATTTTTTCATTACATTCAGCCAACCCCTTATAAGCTATCGTTTTTTGTTCTTCAGAAACTTTAGCATTGTTAAGAGCTGCTTCAAAACTAACAATAGCTTCTTTGTAATATCCTCCTTTTTGTTTTTCAATACCTGTATCTATTTCTTTCTGTTGACCGATAGCCAATAAAGAACTAATTACAATACCACTTAATAATAATATTTTTCTCATCTCTCTAATCTTTTCTATTTCCTTTATTATACTATTTAAAATCTTGGTGGCTCTATTAACAATGATTCTTTATGTGCCATTTGAAAAAGTAACATTATCTCATGAGACCCTCCATGGTAAGCACTCAATTTCGACATTGAAAAGTCATATGAATAAGCTAATTTTAAAGCATCTGTCATTTGATAAGAAATTAAGCCTACCAAATCTTTACTAGAACGATAAGAAACTCCAATACCTATTTTTTTCTTATATACTACTTGAGCATTTAAATCAAACTGAAATGGTGCTCCTGATATTTGTTTTAACATTGTAGATAAGTTTAAATCTAGATTAGAATTTAAATTAATTTTATATCCAGCATTAATATAGTAATGCATTTGTTTAAAATCAAAAGATGTAGAAGCGTTATCTCCAGTAGAATCAGCCGTAACTGAATTTACCAGCAATTTAGGTAAGGAAACTCCTACATACATCTTATTTGTATAATAGTACATTCCATATTGAAAATTTGGTAAAACATGCACTTTCGTATCGTTTGCAAACAAGGGATCATTCGAATCATTCACTTCTGTTTGGGAGAATCTACTTTGGTTTAAAACGGCCATTGCAGATAGTCCTAAGGCTAATTTAGATTTTGAATTTAAGGTAATATTATAAGCATAAGACCCAGATAAATCAATTTTATCATTAACTCCTATTTTATCTCTTATAACAGAAAAACCAGCATTCCCATTTGTTCCGTTCAATGGAGCGTTTACATTAATGGCTTGTATAGAAGGTGCTCCATCTAAACCTACCCATTGCTGTCTGTACAACCCTGCTCCATTTAATGTTCCATAGCTCCCAATAGCAGCCGGATTTACAAAAGGCTGATGCATCATATATTGTGACATAAGAAAATAGTCTTGTGCTTTTAGTGCCCCTGAAAACACGACAAAAATCATTAGTGTAATATTTCTTAATAAAGTATTCATATTATATCTTTTTTATTTTCTTCTTAATTCTAATGATCCTTTGTAAATATCGGATTCGTTATTTGGATCTAATTTTAACACGTAAAAATAAGTTCCATTAACAACGTCTTCACCCGCTAAAATCATTTTCCCATTTACTTGCCCATGCCAATCATTCAAATAAGGAGTCGCTTCATAAACAATATCTCCCCATCTGTTAAAAATTACTAACTCATTTTCTGGAAAGAATTCTAAATTTTCAATTACAAAATTATCATTATAGTTATCTGCATTTGGAGATAAACCTCCAGGAACCTTAATCTCAAATTCAATTTCGGCTAATGCAAATACATCTGTATTAAAATCGTTCACAACACTTTTAGTTAAATTAATATCTGGACTATTGAAAGCACTTCCTGCTGTAGATGGGCTATAAATAAAATCTCTTTTCTCCCATTGAGAAGAAGAACCATTCCATTGTGCTAATGTTTGAAAATTACCATCTGAATTGAAAAAATCAACTTGAACTTCTACAGCATCTGTACCAGTTAAACGGTGAATATTATAATAAAAATCTTCGTTAACCTTTTTTATTTGAGCTCCTTTGTTTGCCGTTGGAAATGGACCTGTAGCTCCAGCTGCAGAAGTACCTGAATTATCTAAATTAGGATCTTCATCTGACAATCTCACTCCATAAATATTTGCATTTGAACTAGCAGGTTTAAGCGTAACAGGACGATAAACATCCGTTAACAAATCTGACCCTACTGGAAACAAATATTCTGAAGTAGAGTTTGTTGCTCTAGCTAAATAACCTCCTAAACTATCGCTATTCACAAATCCGGTATTCCAAACAATAGAAGATGGTGAAGGATTATTTACAAAAATCGTATTATCATTGGTTTGTAATTCTTCATCTCCTAAATCTAAAACATTAGCTACATTGGTATTCAATTCCATTGTTTTTATTGAAGAACCGCCAGCTAAAGTCAGATTATGAAAATCCGTAATATCTGAACCTTTAATTGATTGATTGGCTCCATCCAATACAACTGTTCCTTGGCTATTGTTGACCAACATCGTGTTACCTCCGTTATTTGTCCAATCTCCAGTCACACGAATATCGCCTGAGTTGTCTATCGTTCCAGCATTTTGATTTACAACGCCACCCTTTACTGTTATAAGTCCGTTATTTGCAACAAATATACTACCACCATCAACAACTAAAACATCTTGAGCTGTTAATGAAAAAGTAAGCAATGTTGCAATACTTATTAATTGAAAATTCTTTTTCATAATCTTATTTTTTAACAATTAAAACACATAATACTAGTACAGAAACATAAAAAAAATATTATCGTACATATTAAACCTCTTCTATTTTATAAGTTACGCTATAAATTAATATCTAGAATCGGTATAATAGTAGGCTAATATAATAAAAAAATTAACAATATAGCATATACAAACCTATTATTGTTAATAAAGTCTTAAATGATCTGTAAGTATAACATGCAATAAATACATTTTATTTCCTTAGATTAAACTCTTTATCTAAATTTTAGTTATAAATTTAGATAGAATCAAGTATTTACAAATTAAAAATCGAAAGCTAATTTGAATTCAAGAAATATAAATAAAAGAGAAAGACTCAAATCAATAACAGATTAAAATAACCCTCCTTGAAAACTATTTTTATCTTTATTCAAATGTTTATAAGCTAAGTCAGTTACAATTCGACCTCTAGAAGTTCGCTGTATATAACCTTCTTTAATTAAGTATGGCTCATAAACTTCTTCGATTGTTCCGGCTTGATCGCCAACAGCGGTCGCTATTGTTGTAAGCCCAACGGGACCTCCATTAAACTTTTCTATTATAACTAATAAAATTCGATTATCCATTTCATCAAGACCATGCTGATCAACATTTAGAGCTTCTAAAGCAAATTTTGTTATTTTAGGAATTATAGTTCCATCTCCTTTAATTTGAGCAAAATCTCTAACTCGTCGTAGTAATGAATTCGCAATTCTAGGAGTACCTCGACTTCTACTTGCGATTTCATAAGCTGCTTCATACTCAATAGGAATGTCTAAAATTCCTGCTGAACGTTCAACTATGTCTGTTAATACTTTGCTATCGTAATAGGACAATCGGCTGTGTATTCCAAAACGAGCACGAAGGGGTGCTGTAAGCATTCCTGATCGAGTTGTAGCGCCTATTAAGGTAAAAGGGTTTAAATCTATTTGTACAGTTCTTGCGTTGGGACCGCTATCAATTAGTATGTCAATCTTATAATCTTCCATAGCTGAATATAAATACTCTTCTATGATTGGACTTAATCGATGTATTTCATCAATAAACAAAACATCTCCTTCTTCTAGGTTTGTTAACAAACCAGCCAAATCACCTGGTTTATCCAAAACAGGACCAGAAGTAACTTTAAATCCAACGCCTAGTTCATTTGCAATAATGTGAGCTAATGTGGTTTTCCCTAGACCAGGAGGTCCGTGCAGTAATACATGATCTAGTGATTCATCTCTAAGCTTTGCGGCTTGCACAAAAATTGTTAGGTTGTCAACAATTTTATCTTGCCCTGCAAAATCATCGAACATTTTAGGTCTTAAAACTTGTTCAATGTCTTTACTAGAATTAAATTCTTCTTCTCCGTGTATGTCAAATTCTTCTATCACTTAAACAAAGATACTTAATTCAATTCGTTTATTGGTTTTAGTCTGTAAAAAATTAAGCAATGAATTAATAGCTCCATAAATTGGTTCTACCGAGTTTAGTATGGATAATATAATTAGAAGTACCCCAAAGTTTAATACGCTAATCGTTTTTTCTTGTAAAATGTACAATGTATTAAGTACATTGTTACTTTTGATTATTAAATTCATTAAACACGAAAAAGTAAATTTACTCCCACACCCAGCCTGCAAACTCTATAAATTTAATTGACAACTCTTAATCAAAATAGTCTTTGTAAATCTTTGAGAAATCAAGCTTAACTCGAAGAATAAAAAGTGGAGCTAAAAAATTCTCTGTAACATGCTTTTTATTTCTCAAAACAAATCGGTATCCAATTCCTCCGCCTAAAATAACATATTTCAAAGTTCTATATTCTGCAGCAACTGAAGGCTCTATTACCAAACCATAAGATGAATAATCAACCTTTTTCGATTGTATATTTTTATAAGCAAACTTAGCAAATGCAAAATCAGA
>WFNC01000524.1 GCA_015488785.1 Flavobacteriales bacterium
ATCCAATCCCCATTCAAAAAAAACGTCTATTGTTGCGCCACCACGACTCGTAGAACTTTTTACCACAGTTACACCTTTCACCTTTTTTACCGCACTTTCAATTGGTTTTGTAGTGGTAACCATCATTTTGTCTGCGGGCATTTGACCTGCATCTGCAATAATGGTTATTCTTGGAAAGAGTACTTCTGGAAAAAGATTGGTATTTGTTTTTTCGTAAGAAAATATTCCTGCAATCGTTACCAAAAGTGCTATAAATAGAATCGGCTTGCTAAATACTTTAAATAGGTTACTATCTCTCATAGGTCAATTTATTTTTGAATTTTAACAAATGCAGTATCTTCTAATCCATAAGCCCCAACAGAAATAATTCTATCTGTTAAATCAAAAAGAGGAGAAATAATTTCGATTTGACTGTCATCTTTTAATCCAGTATTAACAATTGTTTTTACTGCAGTAGAATCATTAATGAGTTTCATTACCCAAAATTCTGTCATTAATTCATCTGTTTGTACAGCTGATTTTGGAAGTATTTGAGTGGAGTCATTTTTGCTTATCGGAAACAATGCTTTGACCAATAAATTTTCTGGTAAACCAATACTCTTTTTAGCTTTAGCAATTACAGCCTGTGTTTGATTTAGGTTATTTACAGTGGTTAAATAAGTTGTTATTTTTGCATCAATTTGTGTTTGGTCAGGCAATTCAATTGTAAAATTTGGATTTAATTTTACAAGATTTAAATTCTCGAAAGGCACATCAATTTTAAAAGCTAAACTATTGTTCTCTGCTAGGGTACACATTAGCGTTCCTTCTAGGATATAATCACCAACTTGTTGTTTGTCAAAGGTTGAGATAACACCATTATCAATTGCTTTTATTAATATAACTCCAAAATTTTCGAATGTAGCATCCAATAATTGCCCTTTGTTTTTTAATGCAACTCGCTCTTTGGTTTCCATGACATAAAGGACATCTCCTTTATGTACTTTTTTACCCAAATAAATATTTACTTTACTGATATAACCAACAATGGGTGCGTTAATTTGATTCTTTTTTAAATATTGTGTTTTGGCAAAAAGAGACAAACTATTTTCTATGCTGCCTTTTGTAGGAGAAATAATGGTAACTTTTGCTTTCGCTACTGAATGATCAGTTGATTCAGTTTCTGTTTCTGTTTGAGACGAGCAACTAAAAAGTGTTGCAAGAATAAACAATAGGATTATATTTTGAGTTGTCATAATTCTTGATATTTTACCAATTCCAATAATTGAATTCGTTTGTTAGAAGTTCTTTTTTAGTTTTTAATTGATAATAATTGATTCTTACATTGAGAATAGATTTTAGAACAGTCGTATAGTTGATAATAGACATTTGACCTTGCTGAATAGACTGCTGATACAATTCTAATACTTTATTATAATCATTGATTTGATTTTCATAATCACTTAGCTGCACATCTAGCGTATTGATTCTATTTAAAAGTGAAGCCTTTTTATTTTGGATGGTTAATGCTGTATTTTCTTTATAAAAGGAAGCCGTTTCTTGTTGTATGAGTTTTGTTTGCTCGTTTAAATCTTTTTGATGTCCATCATAAATCAACCAATTCAAACCAATACCAGCACTTACACCAAACCTTTTGGGGAATTGATTAAATTGAACTCCGCTCATACCTCCATTAGCGAATAAATTGACGGTAGGTTTATATTTTAAGTTTTTAATTTCTTGATTGTAATTTGCTATTGTACTGTCAATAGTGTATTGTGCTGTGAATAGATTAGAATTTGAGTTTAAATTCGCTTCAAGATTTATTTCTACAACAGCATTAGTCGTTGTATCTGCTATTCCGCATAAATTATTAAGCAACAGTAAATTAGACTTAAAATTATTGATGTATGTTTTTTTCTGTAATTGAATATTTTTAATTTCTATTTCTAAAAATTTTACATCAGCCAAAAGTGCCAACCCATTTTGAGCCAAAGTAGAAATGATTTCTTTTTGATTATTTAGTATTGTGGTTAAACTATCTACGACAACCACTAATCTTTGACTGTTTAGCAATTGGAGATACTGATCGGTAACCTGTTTTTCTAAAAGGTGTTTGTTTAAGGTTATTTGATTATCAATTTTTTTATTTAATTCTTGATTATACTCTTGGTAGGTATTAATTTTTTGAGTGTTCAATATGCTTTTATTTACATTAAGTAATCCTTGATATTGTCCTCCGTTTGAATTTGCTAAACCATATCCAAAATAATCAGTTGGAGTATTTGGGTTCAGCAATAGTTTTGTTTGATTATTATCAAAAGCTAAAACAGGAGCAAAAAGCAAATTACTTTGCATCGAAACTGTTGGATTATTTATTACTCCAATAGTTTGCTGTAGGTTTAAATCTGTTAGTTTTTTTTGATTGTTCAAATCCAACAATACAGGATTACTACCAATGGCATTTTCTATATAGTACGACAAATCATTCTGCCCAAATGTTACATTGGACAGAATGATTATTGCACTTAAAATTATACTTTTTTTAATCTTCATCTTCTTCTTCAGTTTCAACTTTCTTTTTTAACACTTTACCGTGTTCACTAATAACAACCTCCATAGTTGTTTTTCCTTTTTCTAGCTCAACTTCATAAGCTTTGTAAGTTGATGTTTCTGTAACTTCTGCATCTTCAACTTCATAGCCTTTAAATTCTTTGCTTATCGTATTTTTCACCGCAACTGGTAAGTCCTTTTCAGAAATTTCATATTCTGTTTCTTTCCAAGTTCCATCTGTTCCAAAATTAGCAGAATATGCTTTACCATTCATTTTAAATTCCGCTTCCCATTCGGTAGTATTTTCTTTATCCCAATGAACGGATTTTGCATTAGGAAATTTTTTATTAAAAGCATCTTTTACTGTTGAAGGTGCATCTTGTGCAAACGATTGTAATGTTGCTGTTAAAACTAACATTACCAATAAACTTAATTTTTTCATTTTAATTTGTTTTAATGATTAATATAGGACAAACTTACAACCCAATTTAGAAGACATTTTGAATTTTTAGAATTAGCTTATTTTTCATCCTTTTGAATAAAAGATAGAACTACACTAAAAATAATTAATGAAATTGATAAAATCATCAATGCCACACCGATATTAAAACGGTCTGCTAAAACACCAAATGCAATAGAAAAAATTGCTGTAAGTATCGTTTTTAATAACGATTGTGCAGATAATACTGACGCTAAAATTTCGTTTGGCACGTGATCAGAAACATCAGCTGTTAGAACAGGTTTTCTAAGGTTTTCCATTAAATATACCCCAATAAAAGCAA
>WFNC01000525.1 GCA_015488785.1 Flavobacteriales bacterium
GCTCCTGTATCCCAAGATTCTTTCCCATTTACATTTTTATTCAATTCTTTTGGCTTAGACCATTCTCCTCTTTTTTTAACGGATTGATAAATACCTCCTCCATTACTTGCTGTTGTTTTATAAACAAACAACTTTTTTCCATCGTTAGATAATCCAGCTGTAGCATCATGTTCTTTTGTATTTACCTCTTCTAGCGCAACAGCTTTAGTCCAATATCCATTTATATCTTTTTTAGACATAAAGACATCTTCATTAAACTTCCCTCCGATTAAATCTTTGTTGGTAGAACTAGGTCTTCTACTGGTAAAAATAATAACGGATTCATCGGCAGAAACTAATGGTCCATAATCGGCATAAGCACTATTTACATTCACCCCTACATTTTCTACTCGAACACGCACGGGTTTTTTAATCATTTCTTTGGCTGTATTGCATTCTTTTATTTGTTTATTAACCGCTTTATTCTCCTCCGTTTGATACTGTTTTAACGTTTGTTTGTAAATTTCATACTCTGAAATTGCCTTATCAAATTTGTATTTTAATTGATAACCTCTTCCTATTTTAAAATGTATATCTGCTGCTACATCTTTATTTAAGTCATTGGCTTTGATAAAATAATCTAAACTTCTAGCCTTATTATTAGAAGAGATTAAATAACTATTTCCTAAACGATAGTTTAATTTTGCATTGTTTGGATTAAACTCATTTGCTTTTTCAAAAAAACGAATTGCAGCACTCCAATAAGGTTCGCCTTTATCATAAATTTCGTTTCCTTGGTTGTATTCTTTAACCGCTTCTTTAAACTCAGATTTTCGATCTTTAAACAAATACTTTTCGAAAGGAACAGATTTGTTTTGCGAATACCCTACTACACCAAAAACATTTAGTGCTATTATTAAATAAATAACTTTTTTCATCCTTATTTCGATTTACAATTTGATGTATAATATTTTTCTCCTGCTTCTAATCCAAGTTCACTCGATTTTTTCCAATCGCTACAAGCTCCTTCTGTATCTTGTAACATTTCTTTTACAATTGCTCTATTATAATAAGCGTACGCATAATTTGGTTTTAATTTTATGGCTTTATCTGCGTCTATATTTGCTTTTTTCCATTCTTCTAATTTAATATATGCTGAAGCTCTATTGTTGTATGCAAATGCATAATCTTTTTTAAGAACAATGGCTTTACTAAAATCAGAAACTGCGCCACTATAATCGCTATTCAAAACTTTTGTTAATCCTCTATTGTTATAAGCTAACGAATAATCAGATTTTAACTTTATTGCATCAGAATAACTTTTAATTGCTTTATCGTATTCTTTATTTTTTCGATATGCTGAAGCTAAATTACTGTGCGCTAATGCTAATTGCTTGTCATATTTAATCGCTTTTAAGTAACTTGATATTGCTAAATCTAATTTATCTAGTTTTAAATATGTTGATCCCAAATCGTTCCAAGCGTAGGCATAATTTCCTTTTAAGTCAACTGCTTTTTTAAAATCTAGTTCAGCTTTTGTAAACTTTCCTTGTTGGAAATAAACGATTCCTCTTCGATAATAATAAAGGTGTTCTTTTTTATTTAAATCAATTGCTTTAGAATAATCTTCCACCGCTTTATCCAATTCTTTGTTTTTCTCGAATTCTTTAGCCATCGAGAAGTAAGCCTTATCTAGTTTAGGATTTTGTAAAATAGCTTCTACTAAATCTGACATTCCCTTCTCTTTTTGACCTACTTTCAAGTAGCTGACTCCTCTATTTAGGTAAACTTCTGCAAAATCAGCATTCAACTGTAAAGCTTCATTAAACAATTCGATTGCCTTATTGTACTCTTTACTTTCCATTTTTGCAACACCTTTATTATAGAGTTGTTGCGACTTCACTTTATCATCTGCTCCGTTTATTTCTTCTAACTTTGAAATAAACTCTTCCTTGTCTTGCGCTTTTAACGTGTTAAACGATATAAACGCTAAGAAAATAAATAGTATGTTTTTTTTCATCTTTATTATGGATTTGTTTCTGAATCTTATATTTGTTATAAAAGTTTACGATACTCAAAAATAAATAGCTGTATGCTTTGAGAGCCGTAATCACTTTCATTAGCTATAAAGTTAAAAAAAAATTAATACTTTAGACACTTTAGTTTTAAAATCATTGATTTATAGCTAATTTTATATTGAATTTGTTTTTATTTCACTTTTAGACCTTGAACATTAAACATATTTATGCTCGTATGATTGTAAAAGATTAAAAAGGAGTTCTATTTTAACTAATGTTGTATTTTAGTCTAAAAATAGGAAGAGGGCAAGACAGTCGAAAAATGCTAGATACGTAATTACGATATCGTGGATAAGAAAAAGCACTTGCCTTCTATTTTCTTTCAAGTTTGAAC
>WFNC01000526.1 GCA_015488785.1 Flavobacteriales bacterium
TGTAAGTTCTTCTTTTATTTTTGCTAAGGATTCTAAGTTTTTTGTTTACCCAAATAACTATAATCATTTTCTGAAATATTATAAAAACACATTCCAGCACGGAGGGATAAGCCTAGAAGAAGTCTTAATTCCTATTGTGCACTTGAAAAGTAAATGATTTTTGAGTAGAACTAAACTGAAAAGTACCAAATAATTAAACTAAAAAATGAAATTTACTTATTCAATTCTTTATGTGAAAAATGTATTAGAAACGGTCGATTTTTATGAAAGAGCCTTTGGATTTCAACGAAAGTTTGTAACTCCAGAAAATGATTATGGAGAATTAAATACAGGAGGAACGACCCTTTCTTTTACTTCTTGTGAACTAGGAAATTCGAATTTAAAAGAAGGTTTTCTTGAAAGTTCTCTTTCCAATAAACCTTTTGGAATAGAATTAGCATTTACAACCGAGAATATCGAAGTTGATTTTGAACACGCAATAAAAGAAGGTGCAGTTGAGGTTGAAGCGATTAAAACAAAACCTTGGGGACAAAAAGTTGGTTACCTAAGAGATATCAATGGTTTTTTAATTGAAATTTGTACTCCAATAAATTCGTAAAAGTAAAACCAACTTACAAGAATGACTTATCAATCAACAATAGATTTTCTTTACTCCCAATTACCACAATATCAAAAAATAGGAGGGAAGGCATACAAAGCTTCATTGGCTAATATCGAAGCCTTGTGCAAAGTGTTGGAAAATCCAGAACGAAAAATAAAAACGATTCATATAGCAGGAACTAATGGGAAAGGTTCTACAAGTAGCTTGTTGGCTTCAGTTTTGACAGAAAGTGGTTATAAAGTTGGTTTGTTTACGTCGCCTCATTTAATTGATTTTAGAGAGCGAATTGCAGTCAATGGTCAAATGATAGCAAAGCAGTTCGTTGTTGATTTTGTTGCTGAATATAAGGAATTGGTAAAAGAAATTCAACCCTCTTTTTTTGAATGGACAATGGCTTTAGCTTTTTATTATTTTGAGCATGAAAAAGTAGATGTAGCCATTATAGAAACAGGATTGGGAGGAAGACTCGATTCTTCAAATGTTGTTGAACCTTTGGTAAGTGCGATTACGACAATAGCAATAGAACATACGCAGTATTTGGGGAATACATTGAAAGAAATTGCATTTGAAAAAGGAGGTATAATAAAAACGAAGACTCCTGTTGTAATTGGATATGGAATAGAAGGAGAAGCTTTATTGGAGTTAAAACGTTTGGCAAAGTTGAATGAAAGTAAGTTTGTTGTGGCTCAGAAATTAGAGAGAGATTACAAATCGGGATTGTTGGGAGGAATTCAACAGTACAATATCGCAACCGTTTTGGCTGTTTTAAATGAGGTGAAAGTGGTATTTGAAAACGTAAACAAAATTACGATTGAAAGCGGGTTGAAAAATGTAACGAGAAACACATTGCTAAGAGGTAGATGGGAAATGCTAGAAACAGCTCCTAAAATTGTTGCTGATATCGCTCATAACGTACAAGCCGTTGAAATAATTGTAAAACAATTAGCAAAAGAGAATTTCAGAAATTTAGCAATTGTATGGGGAATGGTTGAAGACAAAGACATTGAAAAAGTGGTCGATTTATTACCTAATAATACTACTTACTACCTGTGCGAGCCAAAAATTAACAGAGCAATGCCGCTTGAAAAATTAGCGAATTTTTTTAAGCGTAAAAATATTGTTTTGTGCAATAGCTGTAAAGACGCCTATGAAAAAGGAAAAAAAGAATTGAAAGAAAATGATTTCTTATTAGTCAGTGGAAGTAATTTTGTAGTTTCGGAGGTGTTGGAAGGTTAAATCAATAATAGGTATAGTTATATTTTGTAACACTAAATTCCATTTCACTTATTCGTTGAATTTTTTGGTATAGTAATCCTTGATAATGATAAAGGAAAATAATTTGATCCTTTATATAGTCGTCTAACGTAATAAAAGTTAACCTGTCTAATTTGTCATATTGATAAGTTTTGTGATAGTTTAGTGTTCTTTGTCCATAATCTTTATGAAAATTTTTTTCATCTATAATATGGTTTTTGTAGTAAATCTCTATTTTTCCTGTCATAAATTTTTCATAATCCAATAACTCCATTAATTTGCAGTTCTTGTACAAGTATGTTTTATAGGTGCTATCTCCTTTGATGGTTGTAGCTATCGAATCTATTGAAAAAGGTGATTTAACAACTACAATTTTATTTTGTAAATTGACTTTATATGTTGTTTTTTCAGAAAGTGAATTTATCAAGTAATAATTATCAGCTATCGAATCACAATAATAGTGTGAAGAGTCTTTAATTTTTCCTTTTAAGTTGTAAAAAAATTCTGTAAATTTTAATAATCGCCCTTCGTTGTCATATTCTGAATTGTATTTGTATTCCGTTTTGTTGTGTTTCGTTTGTAATTTGTATGAAGAAATATAATTATTTGAGTCATAGCTAATGATTGTGTATGCTTGAAGTTTAGTTTTTTTCTTTGAGTTGAGGAAATCTTCGATTCGTTCAATTTGTCCGTTTCTATTGAAGTGGAAAATCGTACTACTTTCAATTTGTTCTTCTGTAATAGTCTTTATTTTTAAATCAGCAATAAGGTGCTGAGGTAAATCATATTGGGTAAAAAATTTATTTTCCATCCAATCGCCTGGGTAAATGTATGAATTAACTTGAGCTAAGAGTGTTGTAGCGTAAAGCGTAATAATAAATGCGATGTAAGTTTTCATTATCATTTTTATTTTTGAATTACATTTGTTTTATTCTTTTAAGACATAAAGAAAAAGTCTTGAATCTTATAATCTTGAGTCTATAAGTCTCTTTCGCGTTAGGGATAGAAGTGGCATCCTTTTTTGTTTTTTACAAAAAAGATACAACGGATAGCCCGTTTAAACGCCCAAAAAATTAAGCTTCTATCTGTTTTTTGTCTGAGTTCAGTTTTTCTAACGTTTCTATGGTTGAGGCTACGGTAGAAATCGGGAGTGTAATCATAATGCCAATTATAGGGATGAAAAGCATAAGAGTGAATAAAAAGCCATTTCCAACGGCAACTCCTCGATGCTTTTTGACAAAAGAGATGCTTTCCGAATAGTTAAAATAGCGTTCCATCGTGTAGTCCATGTTTCCAAAGCCTGCATAGTAAGATTGGAGGTAGAAAATGAGAGCGGTTGTAAGGAAATTCAAGACGGGAATAAAACTTAAGATAATTAAGGGCAGCGTAAATAGAAGTTCGAAAAAAAGGTTTCTGATGTTTATTTTGATGCCTCTAGCTAAAAGTTGCATAAATTCCGATGTAGTATTGGTAATGTTGATTGGTTTTTCTGTAAGGTGAGTTTCTATGGTTTCAGAAATGGGAGCCATAAAAGGTGCTGACAATGCCATTACCAAGTGTTTGTAAATGCTGAGTCCTAGAATAAGAACAAGAAAAAATCCGATCCATTTGCTTGCTGTGTTGATGAATTCTTTTCCAAATTCAAATGCCCAATAACTCGAAATTTTAACGCCAATAGCGTCTGAAGTAGAATACGCTAGTGCAATAACGAGCGTCCCAATTAATAAACCAATTAGGGCTGGGATAAAAAAGAATTTCCAAAGTTTTAGTGCTTTTATAAGCCTTAATGCTTTGCTGTAAGAATAAATACCTGTTATAAAATCTTGTATAAACATGAAGTAAAGATACTCAATCTTTTTTGTTTAGCGGGTAGATTAATTGTTGTAGAAATGTTTTTGGGAATTTTTTTAAATTTTCAAATCCAAGTTTAATATCTCGACCACTTCTGGGAATGTAAGCTGTTTTGAAGATGTAATCCCAAAGACTAAGACTAATTCCAAAGTTAACTCCGTTTTTGTGGTTTTCGGGTAGCTCTTCGGCGTGATGCCAAATGTGCATCGCAGGATTATTCAAAATGTATTTTAAAGGTCCGTAAGTAATGTTTAGGTTTGCATGATTGAGATGTCCAATAACAATAGAAATATAATAAACAATAAATGCATCTTGGGGATTGAAGTTACCGATAAGCATCATTACAATATATTTCATAGGGGTGTAAAATAGGTTTTCCATCCAATGAAAACGTAAGTGAGCAGCAAAGCCCATTTCTTGTACCGAATGATGAACTTTGTGAAAATTCCACAAGAAATTAAACTTATGAAGGTTTACATGTACAAACCATTGAATAAAATCGAGTGCGATAAAAAAGATAAATAATTGGAGCGCATAAGGTAATTGTTTGGTGTCGTAAATTATTAAGCTTTCGGCTCCATGAGGTAATAAGCCTTCAAAAATACGAGCAGTAAGATTTGAAAAAGCAGCAAAAATGATAAATTTAAAAAGATAGAAGTTGAAATACATGTAAAAAACATCGAGCCAAAAGTCTTTTCTGAAAATTGCTTGATTTTTTCGCCAAGGGAAAACGATTTCTAATCCCCAAACCAAAACCGATAAGAAGGTCAGCATCCAAAAATAATTGACATACCAAGGCTCAACCTGAAAGGTAATCTCTTTTAGAATATAGTTTCCGTAGTTGGAAAAAGTATTTGTA
Organism: Flavobacteriales bacterium; assembly: GCA_015488785.1. GTDB lineage: Bacteria > Bacteroidota > Bacteroidia > Flavobacteriales_D > Parvicellaceae > S010-51. Next base: position 4,566 of record WFNC01000526.1, read on the forward strand.
AACGTACTCAAATAGTTCATAGTCGTATTTTAATAATGTAAATGTAGTTTTCTTATTAAATAAGATGTGTAATAATAGTCACAGATAAAAGCAAAAACTGACACTTAAATGAATTGATTATTGGGCGGGAAAACGAGAAAAAGCTTTTAAATGAAGGACGTGTTTGAAAATTGTGGTTAGGGATGAAAATTGATAAAGACTGTTTTTTCATATTTGACAACTGTTTTATTTTTGATTTATGTTGTAATATTTCATTTAACTGTATTTTTTTTGAGTTGTAGTTATATATGACTATATGTGTTATGAAATAGTTATTTTTTATAAAAGCCTACTATTTTTGTGCTACTTTTGTTCGTGTATGAGCAAGAGAAGTGAAGGTGTAAAATATAATAAATACACATTAAAGTTTTATAATTCAGAAATAGAAGCTGAGTTTAGAAAGATGATGTTGGCTAAATTAGAGTATTCGTCTCGGATTTCTATTGCTGTAGGAGGAATTGCTTACTTTTCTTTTGTTTTTTTAGATTTTCATAATGAAAAAGACATATTTAATGAACTTTTAATTAATAGAAGTATTGTCCTTTTTCTTTTTCTAGGTTCTTTCGCTTTTAGTTTTTTACCATCTTTTAATAAATTCTATAAGTTTATAGCTATTTTTAATTTTTCGGTTGTAGGGTTAAGTTCCTTGCATACGATGATAGATCCCAATTACCTCAGTTCTATTTATTCAGTTGTTTTATTTTTTAATTTAATTCCATTTTTCTTATTATTAGAAATTATAATTATAGACTTAGCTTTTCTTTTTTTGTTTGTCCTTAGTTTAAATTATTTTGTAGGACTTGATACGATTGATATAGTGAAGCATTCTTTCATATTTTTTTCCGTAATACTGATTTCAACCCTTGTGTTTTATGTGAAGCAAAGCTTAGAAAGGCGGAATTTTATAAAAGATAAGAAAAGTAAAGCAATTAATAAAGTCGTTAGTAGCCAACTAAAAGAATTAGAGCTAACGCATAAAAATATTACAGATAGCATAACTTATGCAAAGCGAATTCAAGACGCATTATTACCGAGTCAATTAAGGTTAAAAGTACTCCCTGTTGATTTAGAAATATACTATAAACCGAAGAACACAATTGGAGGTGATTTTTACTGGGTTGAGGATTTAGGAGCTACAATCGTTATAGCAATTGGAGATTGTACAGGACATGGTGTTCCTGGAGCATTGATGACTTCTTTGGGTATAAACGGTCTGATTAATTCCGTTACAGAACAACGGATGACTGATCCGAGTAAAATTTTAACTTATTTGGATGATTATATTTTTAACTTATTAAGCGAAACAGAAGAAAATAGAGTAAAAGATGGAATGGAAATAGGAATTTTATGTATTAATAAAAAAGAAGGAACGATGTCTTTTTCTAGTGCAGGAAGACCATTAATTTATGTTGATAATAATGAAGTACATAAAATAAAAGCAACAAAGAGAGATATTGGTTCTAAACTAATCATGACTCCATACAGTACGCAAGTGTTACCAATATCTAAGACGGCAACTTATTATATGTTTTCCGATGGAATGACGGATCAGTTTGGAGGTGAA
>WFNC01000527.1 GCA_015488785.1 Flavobacteriales bacterium
ACTTGCTGCCGCAGGAGCGTTAGAATGTATCTTTACTTTATTAGCCCTAAATCATCAAGAGTTTTATCCTAGTTTGAATATTGAAAATCACTTGGCGATAAATGGTTATAGCGCGAGTACTGTTTATAAGAAATTCAAATCAAAATATGCATTATCTAATTCTTTTGGGTTTAATGGAAATTGTACATCTTTAGTTATTTCAAAATATGAGAATTAAAGCGTCATATCTAATTTCTCCTCAGTCAACAACAACGTTTGAAGGAAAGATTGAAGCAGTAAGTTATCGTAATAATTTGCTAAAAGTAATTGAGCCAAATTGGAAAAATTATATTCCTCGAAACCAATTGAGACGGATGGGTAAAGCCGTTCGACTTGGAACAGGAGCAGGATTAAAATTAATAGAAAAAGACAACGAGTTTAAAAATTCAGATGCTATAATTATAACGTCAGCCAATGGAGGATTGGAAGACTGTATCAAGTTTCTGAAACAAATGGTCACTTATGGAGACGGAGCATTAACTCCTACCAACTTTGTTCAATCCACACCCAATGCTATTTCTGGAAACATTGCAATGGCTACAGAAAATCATTGTTACAACATTACACATGTTAACAGTTCATTTTCTTTTATAGACGGTTTAAGAGATGCTTCACTTTTGTTCTACGAAAATTCAAAAGCTAAAATATTGCTTGGTAGTATAGATGAAATTTCTGATTTTAATTATCGAATAAATGAATTGAGAGGACATTATAAAAAAGAAAAAATAGATTCGCTTCAACTACTTGAGTCAACTACGAAAGGGACCATTTGTGGAGAAAGTGCTGCATTCTTCGGAGTGGTTGATGAAGGAGATGATTTAGTTAAAGTCGTAGGTTTTGATACGTTAATTTCAAGTGATTTGGCAGCTATTAAAGCGTTTGTATCTCAATTCTTAGAAGATAACAATTTAGCATCAACCGATATAGACGGAGTAATGCTTGGATATAATGGAAATCTAATTAAAGATGCAATTTACAATGAATTAACGAATACCTATTTTAAGAATGCAAATAGATTTTCATTTAAAGATTTGTTTGGCGAACACCCCTCTGTAATTAGTGCAGGATTTTGGTACGCCTATCAATTAATAAAAGGTATGCCTCCTCTTAATAAGCCCCTTAATTACAACGGGAATAAACTCAAAAATATTTTAATTTTCAATCAATATAATGGCGAAGAGAACAGCTTAATTTTATTAAGTTAATGCGTTCTATTTTTTTGTTAGGTTGAGGTTGTGAAAGTTTAAAGCAAAAAAAGGCTTCTTAATTTTAAGAAGCCTTTTTTTATTGAGTATGTTCAATTATTTTTGAACAATCATTTTATTTGTAACTCTTGAATTATTAGTTATTACAGAATAGTAATAAACACCAGAGCTCAATTTGTCAGCATTTAAAGCTATAGAGTGATTGCCAGAAGTTAAGTTTCCTAATTTTATAACATTCATTATCTTACCAGTTAAATCAGTAACTTCAATAGATACATTATTAGAGGTAGCTAATGAAAAGTTTACTTTTGTAATAGAACTAAAAGGATTAGGATAGTTATTTACAAATTCAACTTCATTGTTTTCATTAATAGAAGAATAACAGTTCCCAACTTGAACAGTAAATGTTTCACTTGCTGTAACAGCATTATTATCAGTCACTGTATATATAACAGTATAGTTAGAAGAACCAGTGTAGGCATGAGTAGCGTTACTTGTAGTAGCAGTGTTACCATCACCAAAGTTCCATTCATAAGTATAAGGAGCTTGACCTCCTTGAGTTTGAGATGTAAAAGAAAGATCGTCATTTATACAGTTATTAGTTACTTGATTAACTGAAGCTGTAGTTGTAAGAACATTTTCAAAGTTCAAACGAACCATAGGAGTAATAGCTCCAAAACCACCTCCAAACCAAGTTTGGTCACTCTCTCTTAATACAACTCCTGACTCTGTTCCTGAAGTACCAACTCTAAACTCAGTACCAGTCCCTCCGTAAGTTCCTACCATTGCAACATACAGAGTCCCTGCATTTAAAGTATATGGATTCGTTAATTTTAATGAAAGTAAAGCATTTGAAGAAACGTCAGATGAAGTTAAATCATATTCAGCAGAGTTTGCTACTTCTGAATAATTTAAAGAAGTTCCGTTTACTGTAGCCTCATAAAGAGTTACGAATACAGTTGCTGAAACATCTGAACCATCACCTACAACAAAATCTATAGAATAAACATCTTCTGATGTTGTAGCTTGAAAAAAGTTCCCCACTTTATAAGCATCAAGCATTCCTACTGAACTAGTTAAGCTTCCTTCATCTTTTTGGTAAATAAAACCTCCAACATCAAAGCTTCCTCCTGTTAATTGATTATTAGCAGGAACATCATCTACCGAGTCACTTTCTAAAGTCCAAGTAAATGAATATGTACCGTCTGCTGTTGGGGTAAATGGTGTTTCAACTTCTAATAGAGAATCGATTGTTCCTGCTGCTAAATTAACAGATGCAGGACTTGTTCCTGTATATAAACCAGTATTTACATCTACAGTTAATATCACGTTTTTAGCTTCGTTTGCTCCTTCATTCGTTACAAAGTTGGCAAAACTTACTGGAGCCATTTGTGAAGTAGGAACTTTTGTATATTTTTCTAACCCAACGATTGAAGGAGTCCCCCAAAGTGATTGAGTAACAGATAGGTCGTTGTCAGTTAAAGAAACTAATGATACATCATCTATAAACCAACCGTAAGTGACCCATGCGTTAGGATTAGTGTCTGTAGGAGTCTCTGAAGTCCATGAAAAACGAATCCATACTGTTGATGGATTAGCCGCTATAGCAGAAGATATATTTACACTAATATGCATTGGGTTGTCGTATGTGCTACCTCCTGTTTGAGAAAGTATTTCGATATTACTATTGTCATAAACAGTGGTAAAATTTGTCCCATCTACACTAACTTGTACTGATTGAGCATCGTAAAAATGTGCTCCAAATTGTTCAAACTCTAACAAAGCTGAATTTCCTCCAGATAATGTTGTAATATCTATAGGAGATGCTGTTGTTATTGTATATTCTAGACCTATAACTTGTGTTGCAGGAGAAGCTGAAGGATCTCCGTTATTTACACTTGCGTAGTTACCTCCTGACGTAGAAGTAATACCACTTGTTAAAAACCAACTGTTAGATGTATTACCTATACTCCATCCAAAATCAGCCGCTGTTTGCCCTGCATTTGAGATTGTCCAATTTGCCGCAGTAGAAAAATCATCTGTCCAAAATGAACTTCCTAGAGCTTTTTGAGTAGGGGAGCTAGATTTCACTTTACAAGGCTCTGTTCGTAAGGTACTAAGCGTATTTTTTTGTTGTTGACCGAAAATAGAACCAGCTACTAACGTTGACATAGCCAACAAAGAGTAAATTTTTTTCATAATTTTTGTTTTTAATTAATATTATATGTAACAAATAAACAAAAAAAAAAGCAGATAGTTGCCTATCTGCTTTTTTTTTTTTCAATTATCATTGATTTTAATACATTAACCCTTTAATTTGCTACTTCACTCATGAATTTTATGCGCATTATCCTTAATTCTTCTTCAGAGTAAGCTTCTTCAAATTCTTCAAAAGCTTCTTGTATAGAATCTGTTTCGGCATCTTCCATAAAATACTCAAATATTTCTTCTTGTCCTTCTTCGTCGAGCATATCATTTATGCAATAATCCAAATTGACTTTTGTTCCAGAAGAAACGATTGCTTCTATTTCTGTCAGCAATTCATCGTATTTTATTCCAACTCCTTTAGCGATATCTTCTAGAGGTAGTTTTCGATCAATATTCATTATTATATTAACTTTTGATCCACTTTTCTTTACAACTGATTTGACTACAAAATCTTGTGGTCGCTCAATATTATTTTCTTCAACGTATTTTATAATTAGTTCAAGAAATGGATTTCCATAGCGTGTTGCTTTACCTTTTCCAACACCTTGAATTTGAAGTAACTCATCTTTAGTTATAGGGTATTGAACTGTCATGTCTTCTAATGAAGGATCTTGAAAAACGACAAATGGAGGTACATTTTTTTGTTTCGCTATTTTTTTTCTTAATTCTTTAAGTAAACCAAACAAGACTGTGTCCAACGCATTTCCTCCTTTTTGGTTGAGGATGATATCGTCTGCAGAATCATCTAAAAAGTCCTTTTCTTTTATTAATTGAAATGAATACGGTTTTTTTATAAATTCTTTCCCTTTTTCTTTTAAGAATAACGTCCCATAACTTTCAATTTCTTTACCTACTAGTCCATTTACGATAACTTGACGTAATACAGCATTCCAATGAGCTGCCCCTTGTTCTTTTCCAAGTCCAAAAAATTCATTTTGAGTATGTTTATAGGTCGTCATTGCGGCATTCGTCTTTCCTACTAAAAGATTTACAAAATGATTTACTTTATGTTTTCCAACTACAGAATCGATTGTTTTTAAAACTAATTTAACGTCTTCTTTTCCTTCAAATTTTTCTTTAGGAAAACGAGAATTATCACACATATCTGCACCTTCTCCGTTAACTTCGTCAAATTCTTCTCCAAAGTAATGGAGTAAGAATTTTCTGCGATTCATACTCGTTTCAGCATAAGCAGCGACTTCTTGTAAGAGCTGCATTCCTACTTCTTGTTCCGACAATGGTTTTCCGTGTAAGAATTTTTCTAGTTTTTCGATGTCCTTATAACTGTAAAAAGCAAGGCAGTGACCTTCTCCTCCGTCTCTTCCTGCTCTTCCTGTTTCTTGGTAGTAACTTTCTAATGATTTTGGTATATCGTGATGAATTACAAATCGAACATCTGGCTTGTCTATTCCCATACCGAAGGCAATTGTAGCAACGATGACATCAGTATCTTCCATTAAAAATTTATCTTGATGTTTTACTCTAGTATTTGCATCTAATCCAGCATGATAAGGGAGGGCATTTATTCCATTGACAACTAATAACTCAGCTAGCTCTTCTACTTTCTTACGACTTAAGCAATAGACAATCCCTGATTTTCCTTCTCTTTGTTTTATGAATTTTACAAGCTCTTTTTCAACATTATTCTTAGACCTAATTTCATAATACAAATTTTTACGATTAAACGAATCCTGAAAAACATTTGCTCCTATCATCCCTAAATTCTTTTGAATGTCGTACTGAACTTTGTCTGTTGCAGTAGCTGTTAAAGCTATGATAGGTACTTTTACTATACTTTCTATAATAGGACGTAAACGTCTATATTCTGGTCTAAAATCGTGTCCCCATTCAGAAATGCAGTGCGCTTCGTCAATAGCGAAAAAAGATATTTTTATTTTTTTGAGAAATTCTACATTTTCTTCTTTTGTTAATGATTCTGGTGCGACGTAAAGTAATTTTGTCTTTCCATCCATTACATCTTGCTTAACTCTTGTAGAGTCAGATTTGTTTAA
>WFNC01000528.1 GCA_015488785.1 Flavobacteriales bacterium
CTTTTTCTAGTGTAAGTTCATCAGGAGAATACAGTTGGGATTTTGACAATGGAAATAGCATTGGATTTCCTTATGGAATAGAAAATCCAATTGAAACGTTTAACCAATCTGGAGAATACTTGGTTACACTTACAATTTCAGAAATGGGATGTACAGCAACAGCTTATCAAACTATAATTGTAAATGGAAGCTTCAGTTTACCTACAGGAGTTATTATTCCAAATATATTCACACCAAACGGAGACGGAGAAAACGATTACTTTTTTATAGAAACAATAAATGGTTCTAATATGAGCGGATCTATATTTAACCGTTGGGGAAGAAAAGTACATGAATTGAACGGTTTAGATGCTAAATGGAATGGCGGAAAATATAACGAAGGAACTTATTACTACATTATAAAAGTAACTTTTGCAGATGGAAGCTCAAAAGAATATGAAGGTAGTTTTATGTTAGCAAGATAAGTTTAGTCAAAAAGGAAAAAACATGAAAAATACTATAACAGTCGTTTTATCGCTCTTAATTACAACAATAGCCCTATCGCAAAATTTGGTGCCAAATCCAAGTTTTGAAGATAATAATAGCTGTCCTGCTACCGGGGGAATAAGTAGTTCTATAGGGTGGATAAATGCTAGTGATGGTACAGCTGACTATTATAACGCTTGCGATGTATATTCTTGGGGGAATGGAGTTCCTAGCAACTCATTTGGATATCAGCCTGCTAGAACAGGAAATGCATATGCGGGAATGATTTTTAATTGGGTTATCAGTGCTCCAAATATTGATCAAGATTACAGAGAATATATTCAAATTCAATTAACGAGTCCTTTAGTTGCAGGAGTAGAATATAATGTAGAATTTTATTGGAATACGGCAGATAATTCAACACATTATGTAGAAAATCTAGGCGCTCATTTATCTAATACTCAATTAAATTTTAATCAAGGAGGAGTTGCTATAAATTTAACACCTCAAGTTTCAGTCTCGGGTTCTCCTCTGAACGATAATGTCAATTGGGTGCTTTTCTCTCAGTCATTTGTAGCTTCTGGAGGAGAAAGTTTTCTAACTATAGGAAACTTTAATAATCCTTCAAATACAGTGTCAGGTTTGACAGGGGTACCCTCAGGAACTATGCCGGGAGGGGTTGACTTTGGGTACTATTACATCGACGACGTAAGCGTAAAAGCAGTAAATTGTTTCGAAATTGAGAAAATATTGGTGGATGCATGCGACAATCATAATCAGCAAAATCCAGATGAAGGTAAAAATGAAATGGTTACGTTTAGAGTTGGAAGTCAAGATTTAAATGTAGCTAATTTATCAGTAAATTGGCCTAGTAGTAATCCTTGGGGGGGAGTTGTTCAAAATGCAATTACAACTCAACTAATAACAACTATTAACTCTAGTATCACAGCTTGTGGCTATGTAAAAGAGCCTATTGGAGGTGTTTTACCCGCTGGAAAAGAGGTTTTATTAATTACAAGTTATGAATTTAATCCTTTGGCTCATTCTTTTGCTAATTTAAACGATACTTTAATCGTTATTTTTCAAGACGCTACAACAGGAGCTGGACATTTTAGAAACTACAATTCTTCGTCAGTCATAAAAACATTAGAGATGTCTTTTTCTACACCTAATGGTTGTTCAGATCAAGTCAGTTATAATATAAATTTACTCGTAAATCAATCAGGAACATCAGGGGGAACATCAGCTGAAAAAGACGGCGCTTTCGTAAGTTTCGAACCTAACGGAACAGCTAGCTATAATAATTTAGGATGTCAAGTTCCAACAGGTATTTTATCAATAGATATTAGTAGTAATATTAGCTCCGTTTGTGGAGGAGGTATTATTAATTTAGATGCGGAAATCGAAGGTTTAAATAATGGCATTATTTGGAGTTCAAATCAAGGTGTGTTTTCTGCTGATAATTCTACTCCAACTACAATGACGGTAAACAATGGAGCCGCTAATTCTTTTTATATTTACGGAGGTGTTATTAGTTATTGCGATACAATTTTGGATAGTTTATTGATTACCGTAAATAACCCAACTGTTTCTATAGCTACATCAAACAACTTACTTTGCACAGGTCAAACAGTTACATTGACTGCAAGTGGAGCAGACACTTACTTATGGAACAATGGTTCTACCACAAATCCTTTAGTGATAACAGCAGGAGGAAATTATTCGGTAACAGGAACTAACGGATGTGGAAACGACAATGACGCGATTACCATTTCAGAAATGCAAGC
>WFNC01000529.1 GCA_015488785.1 Flavobacteriales bacterium
ATTAAGATTCATTCAAACTATTGATATTTAGTTCAAAATCGCTTTAAAACAGCAATAATAAAGTAAATCTTTTCATCCAAAAGAAAAAAACAATGACTTACGAAGAAGTACTAAAAGAGCTAAAACAAAAAAGATTTAAGTCCCTTTATTTTTTACAAGGAGATGAAGCCTATTTTATCGATAAAATATCAAACTATATTCAGCACAATGTATTATCAGAATCAGAAATAGATTTTAATCAAACCGTAGTTTATGGAAGAGATACCAATATTCAAGACATTATAAACATGTCTAAAAGGTATCCGATGATGAGCGATTATCAAGTTATAATAGTAAAAGAAGCACAAGATTTATCTCGTTCCATCGAAAAACTAATCGACTATTTAGCTCAGATTTCTCCAACTACTATTTTAGTTTTAAACTATAAATACAAAAAACTAGACGGAAGAAAAGCACTCGCCAAAGCATTAAAAAAGAAAGGATATTTATTTACTTCCGACAAAGTAAAAGATTACAAACTCCCCGATTGGATTATCGGTTACTGTAAATCCGAACACCTAACGATAAACCCACGAACAGCACACTTACTGAGCGAATATTTAGGAAACGATTTAAGTAAAATAGCCAATACGTTAGAAAAACTAAAAGTTGTAATGGACGGCGACACCGAAATTACCGAAGCTTTAATTCAAAAAAATGTCGGAATTTCTAAAGAGTACAACACCTTTGAATTGAATAATGCCTTAGGAGTAAAAGATGTTTACAAAGCTAATTTAATCGCCAATCACTTTGGTCAAAACCCAAAAAACTATCCACTAGTTGTCACATTAGGAGTTGTTTACGGATATTTTACAAAATTGATAAAATATCACCAGTATTCGGGGCAAGTTTCAGACCGAGATTTAGCACAAAAAATGGGCGTTCATCCATTTATATTGAAAGAATACCAAAAAGCAGCACGAAATTATACCATGAATAAAATTGCTAGAATTTTTGGCTATTTAAGAGAGTTTGACCTCGCCTCCAAAGGAGTAGGAAATGTTTCTACAACCGACGGGGAATTATTAAAAGAACTTGTTTACAAAATATTACATTGAAACCGTACTTTGTTTAATCCTGAATTAAAAATAAAGAATTAACAATCGTTAATTCTAGGATAACTGATTAAACAAAGGAAATAAACATTACTAACTTAGCTTTTTTTTTCAATATTAATTAATTAAAAAATGATATACGAATTTAATGGATTTAAACCCGTAATTCACGAAAGTGCATACATACATCCACAAGCAAACGTAACGGGAAATGTCTTTATAGGAAAAAACGTTTACATAGGTCCTAACGCCGTCTTAAGAGGCGACTGGGGAAAAATCGTAATAGAAGACGGTTGTAATGTTCAAGAAAACTGTACAATACACATGTTTCCAGGAACCACAACGACCTTAAAAAAAGGAGCTCATATTGGTCATGGAGCAATAATCCATGGAGGAACTATTGGTGAAAATACATTAATCGGAATGAATGCCGTAATAATGGACGACGTGATAGTTGGAGCAAATTCTATTGTAGGTGCACTTTGCTTTGTTCCTGCGAAAATGGAAATCCCACCCAAGAAAATAGCCGTAGGTAATCCCGCTAAAATAGTAAAAGACGTTAGCGATAAAATGATAGAATGGAAAACAAAAGGGACAGCCCTTTACCAACAATTACCTAACGAATGTAGAAAATCATTAAAAGAATGCGAACCATTGAGAGAGGCAGAACCAAATAGACCAGAACAAGATGACAGTTATAAAATTTGGAAGAACACTTAAAATAAACTATGTTTGTTTTAATATAATCTAAAAAAAATATTATTATGAAGAAAATATTACTAGCAACAGCTATTTTAACGTCATTAATTTCTACATCTTGTAAGAAAAAAGGATGTATCGATTCGCAAGCAACTAACTACGATGAAAAAGCAAAGAAAGATGATGGAACTTGTACGTTTTCAGGGAATGTTGTTTTTTGGATTGCTCAATCAGAATCAATTGACATAACTTCATCAGGAGTTTCACAATTAAATGTTTATGTGGATAATGTTAAAGCAGGAGATCAAGGTTCGAATATTTTCCATTCTTCTAACCCTGGATGTGGAGAAGCTACAGTTGTAACTAAAGCTGTAGATTTAGGTGCAGCTAAAACAAAAGTAGTTAGCTATAAAATTATAGATGAAGATGATGTTACTCATTTTAGTGGTAACGTAACTGTCGTTCCTGGTTGTACAGATGTTCAAATGAAATAAATTAAAATTTACAGAACTTAGCTTTTATAAGCTTATATAAAAGAGTCGTTAATATATTATTAACGACTCTTTTTTTTTATACAACCGAATTTATTTGAAACAATTAGACACTCATATCAATTAAGTATTGAAATTCGCCTTAAAAAATAAAGTTTATTTTCTCATAGACGATGAAAATAAAATTAGCATAGCCTTAGCTATGGTAGTGTATCAATCATCCAGAATGTCCGAAGGAGAATAAGCGTCTCGTTTATGTTCTTTCTTAAGGGTTAAATATCCAGAGTAACTAAGTAAAATTGAAAATAGAAGGAGAAGGTATATTTCAATTCTAAAATCCTTAGTACTATTACGTATAGAATATACGGAACTACTATTCAATAAATAGATTGAAAATAGCGTAGTTGTAAGTCCGATAACTAAAAATAGAACCCCTTGAATCTTTTTGTTAATTCTCATTTGTATTCATTACGAAAAATTAAAGAAAGAGTTTCAAAAGTTGATAATTAAAGCTTCTGATTATTCTAAATGTCGTTGTATTTTAGCTTAGTAAGTTTGCCTGCAACAAATATAGATAGCTAATAATATTGAATAGAAACAAAAAGAAGGAGAATTTATGTAAGTTGTTTATTATTCTTAACAATAAAATCAGATTTGCTTTACATATGTTTAATACTTTTACGCTATATTTGCTTAAATAACCAATAAGAAAGAGCATGAAAAATATTATTTCAGTATTGTTACTATCGTTAATCTCCGCTTTTGTATGGGGTAATGACGTGTCTTTAGAAAAAGCGAAAAGTGTTGCTAAAACGCATTATTCAATTCAAAAAAGAATACCTTCATCAAGTGTTATTACAACTTTAGTGCGTCAAAAGAATTACATTAATCTAGATGGTTCTTCTCATGTCGCTTACTATGTGCTTGCCGTAAATCAAAATCAAGGATTCGTAATTGTATCGGGAGACGATAAAACAATACCCGTTTTAGGTTATACTGATAAAGGTGAATTTGATTATAATAATTTACCCAATGGATTAAAAAAATTAATGTTCAATTATGCAAAAGAAGTAAAGTCTATTGCAAGAGATTTTAGAATTCAAGCAACATCTTCTATTCAGTTAGAATGGAGAGACTTGGAAAACGGAACCGCTGTCGCAAGTACAAATAGGAGTAGTGTTTCTCCGTTAACAACTACAGAATGGAGTCAGTCTTCAGGTGGATACAACGGAAAGTGCCCTGGAGGAACTCCTGTAGGTTGTGTCGCAACTGCTACAGCTCAAATAATGAAGTATCACAATCATCCAGCACAAGGAAACGGATCTCATTCTTACAATCACAATGATTATGGAACGCTTTCTGCAAATTTTGGAGCTACAACTTACGATTGGGCAAATATGCCTAATGAGTTAAATAGTTCTTCTACTCAAGCTGAGAAAGATGAAATCGCTACATTAATGTTTCACATTGGAGTAGGTTTAGATATGAATTATAGTCCAGGAAATAGTGGAGCATTTAGTAGAGAAGTTCCAGACGTATTAAAAGATTATTTTTCCTATGATAGTGCAGCGCAGTTTATTAAAAGAAGTCATTATTCTTTAGCGAATTGGAAAGCAAAAATAAAAGCAGAGTTAGATTTGTCAAGAGTGGTTTACCATAGTGGTTTTTGTTCAAGTCCTCAAGCTGGTCATGCATTTGTAATTGACGGGTATGATACCGATGATAAATTTCACCTCAATTGGGGATGGGGAGGATATGCAAATGGATATTTTGAAGTAAATAACTTAAATCCAGGGTCAACATATACTTTTAATAACTCTCAAAGTGCAATTATAAAAATAAAACCTTTGGCTACAAACACCGATGTAAGAATGTTCGGTAGTTTTATATTATCATCAACTATTTTACCTTTTAATTCTCCTCTACAAGTTTCTGTAGATATTGCTAATTATGGAAATATTACGTACAATGGCGGGGTGAAAGCAGCTCTTTTTGATTTAAATGAAACATTTGTTGGGAATATAGAAGTTTTACCAAATGTTCAGATTCAAGCAGGAGATTATGAGTCAGTTACTTTCACTACTTCAGGAATGACTATTCCTCCGGGTGATTATAAATTGGGAGTTTACGTTCAAAATGCAACAAATAATACTTGGATGTTAGTAGCGGAAGATGGTTATACAAATCCAATAAGTGTTTCTATAAATGGAACTAATCCTCAAGGATTAATTTCTAATGGGAATATAACGATTAATCCAGATCCAATTGAACAAAATAACCCTTTTCAAATTGAATATGAAATCTTAAATAATAATACAACTGATTTTAATGGTGAAATTTCAATGGATTTACACGAGTTAAACGGAGATTGGATTCAAGAAGTTGAGCACAATAGCTATTCAATACCTGCAAATGGAACTGAAACAATAGTTATTAATCATACGGGGTTAGCAAATGATCCAGGGTCTTATAAAGTTGTAATTTGGCATAAGCCAACAGGAGGGGAATGGCAAATAATTGAAGATGGAAATTATCCAAATTCTCAAGCGGTAGATATCGTAGGACTTGACTTTGCAGTTAATATACCAGATGTTTATGAAGATAATAATACTGAAGCTTTGGCATACGAAATTCCGCTTACTTGGACTCAAGATGAATTAACTTTTTCTTCTACAGGATCTAATGTTCACTCAGTTACAGCAGATAGTAATGATTATTATAAAGTAGAACTAGAAGCTGGCTATAGTTATAAAATTTATGCAAAAATTAGAGACAATTATAATACTCAACCTGGAACATTTTCAAATGATGTTGTTTTTAATGTTTTTGATGGTGTGAATTGGACTAGTTTTTATGATGATATAGAAATGGATACAATAAGATTAAATAATTTAACCGCTAATCAAGATTTATTAATAGATGTTGTTCCTTTTTTCTACAATAGTTTAGGAACTTACGAACTTGATTTAACTGTAATAAGAGCAGGTGTAGTTTCTGTATCGGAAAGCAGCGAAGCTTTATTGTCTGTCTATCCAAATCCAGTTTCTTCCATCTTAAATGTTGATTTTAATGGTAATAATTATGAGTCAGCAACTTTTACTACTATCGAAGGTAAAGTAATTAAAACAATAGCTGTAACAAGTCAGTCAAAACTAAAAATTAATTTGTTTGATGTCGCAGAAGGTGTCTATTATTTGAATTTGAAGAATGGAGATAAAACGGTATCAAAAAGAATAGCTGTAATAAAATAATTTATTATACAAGCTTAATAAAAAAAGAACCTGCACAAGTAGGTTCTTTTTTTTTTGCAAAAATAATAATACAGTAAGTGAAAATATTGAGTTAAAAAAAAGATAAAGAGAAATGACCAAGAAAGAGAGAGTGAATTATATAATTGAAGAACTAGAAAATCTCTATCCAGAAACTCCAATTCCTTTAGATCATACAGACGAATATACTTTGTTAATAGCTGTGTTATTATCTGCGCAATGTACCGATGTTAGAGTTAATAAAGTAACACCGTTTCTATTTCAAAAAGCTAACAACCCTTTTGATATGATTAAATTGTCAGTTGAAGAAATTAGAGCTATAATTCGACCCTGTGGTTTGTCTCCTCGTAAATCTAAAGCAATTTTTGATTTGTCTCATCTATTAATTGATAAATATAATGGAGAAGTACCTGCAGACATGGATTTGTTAGAAGAACTTCCTGGAGTGGGACACAAAACAGCTTCTGTAGTTATGTCTCAAGCATTTGGAGTTCCTGCTTTTCCTGTCGATACGCATATTCATAGGCTAATGTATCGTTGGAATTTAACCAATGGAAAAAATGTACAGCAAACAGAGAAAGATGCGAAACGTTTGTTCCCAATTGAAATTTGGAATAAAATTCATCTGCAAATTATTTTTTATGGAAGAGAATATTCTCCTTCAAGAAGTCCAAAAAGAGCGGTCGATTATATAACAAGAACAATTGGAAGAAAGTCTGAGATTGAAAAACTAAAAGATTGAAGTTGACACTGTTTTTTAATAACACCATTTGATAATTTAATTAGGATAAAATACAAAAACTGTCAAATAACAGATTTCTATATGTTATTAATCAATTGTTGTTTAAATGATAAAAAATATCTTTGTACGAGATAAAATAGAAATAATTAGTTATATAAATTAACCAATAATTATCATGAAAAAATCAAATGTTTTAATTGCAACAGTTGCAAGTTCATTAATGTTATTTAGCTGTGGAGGTGGAGATGCTGAGCACAAAGCTACAGATGAACACAAGGAAAGTACAGAGCACAAAGAGGAAGCTGTAAAAGAAGAAGGAGTCACTTTGACTGATGCCGAAATGGAAGAAGGGTCAGCAATTTATTTCAATAGATGTGCAGGTTGTCACGGATCTTCTAGAAAAGGAGCAACAGGACCACATTTGTTACCTGAAGCGCCAGAAGGAAATGCATCACCAGGAACAACAGTTCTAGGAGAAGCAGGATTAAGAGCCTTTATTGAAAATGGAACACCAGGAGGTATGCCAGAATGGAAAGGAGTTCTTTCGGATGATGAAATTACTTTAATGACGAAGTTTTTACAATTAGCACCGCCAGTTATTCCTCCATTTGGATTGCCAGAAATCACAGATACATGGAATTTAATTATACCAGTAGCTGATAGACCAACTAAACCAGAGCACAAAAGAGATATAGATAATTACTTTGGTGTGATTATGCGTGATGCAGGTAAAGTAGCGATTATCGATGGAGATACTAAGAAAGAATTAGCTGTTCTTAAAACAGGTTTTGCTGTTCATATTCTTAGAACATCTAAGTCAGGTAGATATATTTATTCTGTTGGTAGAGATGGGAAAATTACAATGATTGATACTTATTATGATGTTCCTACAATTGTAGCAGAAGTAAAAGGTGGTTTCGATGCTCGTTCTGTAGAGGTTTCTAAATATAAAGGTTACGAAGATAAATACTTAGTATTTGGAGGGTATAGTCCAAGTCATATTGCTATTTTTGATGCTCAAACTTTAGAGCCTATTAGCGTTACTCCAACAGCAGGAAATGCATGTGATGGAGATAAGGAATATTTAGAAGAAGCTCGTGTTGCATCTATTGTTGCTTCTCATACCGATCCAGTTTGGATTTGTAACATAAAAGAAAGAGGGATTGTTGATATAGTAGATTATACTGATCCAAAAAATCCAAAGATAACAGAAATTGAAGCCGCAAGATTCTTACACGATGGTGGTTTTGATGCTACTGGTCATTATTTCTTAGTTGCAGCAAATGCAAGTAATAAAATAGTTGTGATTGATGTTCCTAATAAAAAATTAGTTAAAATAATCGAAACAGGAATTAAACCCCATCCAGGTAGAGGAACAAATATTAAGAATGATTTAGGTAGTCTTTGGGTTACTTCTCACTTAGGTGAAAATAAATTGTCATTCATTAAAACAGACAAAGGCGAAGGTCAATGGACTGTAGTAAAAGAAGTAAAAGCATCAGGGTCTGGTGGCGGAGCTTTATTTGTTAAATCGCACCCAAAATCGAAGCACTTATGGGTAGATAGAACATTGAATCCTGACGCAGCATTGAATAGTTCTTGTGATGTATTTGATACAGAAACTTTAGAGTTGGTAAAAACAATCACAATGCCAGAAGGTGTTGATGGTAGAATGGTACACTTTGAGTACAATAAGGCAGGAGACGAAGTTTGGATCTCTGTGTTTATGGGGACTGAAGCAGCTATTTTAATTTATGACGATAAAACGTTAGAATTAAAACAAACAATTCAAGGAGATTGGGTAGAAAATCCAACAGGTAAATTTAATGTTTATAACACTACTCACGACGTTTATTAATTGGTTAAGCAGTGAGTAATATCAATAGGATATTATAGTTTATAACAAAAACAAAAAAAGGGAGGAATTATTCAATTTCTCCCTTTTTTGTCTAAAATATTGATTTTAAATGCTGTACTTTTTTTTGAAAGTCATAGAAAAGTCATATGTATGCAAAGGCGAAACAGAATTGTATAAATCTGATTTTCATCACTTTTCTATAATTAATAATGCCTTTCTTTAAACAAAATAAAACAAAATAATATGAAAAAAATAATTACAATCTTAGCAATGTCTGTTGTTTCTTACTTCGGAACAAGTCAGGC
>WFNC01000530.1 GCA_015488785.1 Flavobacteriales bacterium
AAACAACATTGAATCAATGTTAACGTCATAACTCAAATCAGGTGATTGGTACAACATATTTTTTATTCTTAAATCTCCATCTGCATCAAAATCTTGATATTCTTCTTTTTCTAATGAAGAAACTGCTCCTTCCAAATGAACGTCTGAAGTAATTAATCCATTGTAGTTTTCTCCTTCTGAAACTGGTATTACATTTTTAAGTTTTGCTAAGTCTATAAATGCTTTAATATCTGATTTTATATGCGGGTCAACCATTGCATTTTTTACAATCAAATTTGCATCTAATGTATTGTCGTCAAACTCTGCGTGCATTTTCTTTAAATTGACAATCGTATTGTTTAAATCGGCACTTTCTTTTCTATTTACATTCAAATCAACAGCAATTTTATCTAGCTTAGATGGTAAATCTGGATATTTGAACCAAGCATTTCCTACGGTTAAATTTAAATCGAATCCAGGCATAACTACTGAGTCCATTTTTCCTTTTACATATCCATCAATAGCCAGCGTTCCATTGGTTTCAATATCATTAAAGTCAGCTGTATAAACACCAGGAACCATACTCAATAATGATTTAAATGTTTGTTTGGTTGTGTTGTAAGTGATATCCATGTCCATATTCTCTTCAACCATTTCTACCCAACCATCAAAATGAAATCCTAGTTCGTTTAAGTTTATATTGTTTTCTTTAAAAGTATAAAGTCCTTTTTCCAAATCCATATCAACTACGAAATCGATATCGGTATTCACCTTTTTCATATAATCAACTCCTTCGCTGTTTGCAGAAAACTCGTCTATTGTTGTTTTAGTGATTACATTATAGATCTCATTATCTATTTTTACATTTCCGGTATGATTTAAATTGTTCATGGAAACATAAGTATCCATACTTGCATCATCGTAAACGATATTTGAATTTGTAAATCCATAATGTGCTAATTCGAATTTGAAATCAGAAGGCTCTTCGCTTGTTTGTTCTTCAACTTCTTCAACAGCAGTTGTATCAACTTTCGCGATATCGTAGTTTGCGGTTCCATCTTCTAAAACTTTCACATAAATATCGGCTCCGTCGATTGTTACTGATTTGACAGTATAATCTCCACTTATTACACTTCTTAAATTCAATTCAAGAGCTGTTTCTTTAATTTTAGCAAGCGCCAAACCTTCAAACTCGTCGATTCCAACAACTGAAATATCGTTGATACTTAAAGAAAAGTTAGGGAAAGAAGTTATCAATGATAAACTAACATCGGTAAAATCTAATTTTGCATTTAAATTTTCGTTTGCGGTAGTTTTAATTGTTTCAATTATTTTATCTTTAAAAATAAATGGAGCTACAATAAGTAATATTATAATTAATAAAAAACTAATCCCCGTCCATTTTAAGACTCTTCCAATTAAGCTTTTTTTCTTTCTGCTGTTTTTACGCTTTTTTCCCATTATGATTTTTACTTTTGTACTGAAATACCAATTACCAAGTTAAACAATTGTCATAAACTATCTATTTAGAACAGATAGTTTTACATTTTTTTAACTTTTCTTTATCTGAAAAACGAATTAGATTAAGTTGAATCTATTTCTGTTTATCTTTTTCTAATATTGGTCTAAATTATATTTTAATGAAACAAAAATACAAAATAACATCTATTATTACAGCTTTTATTTGCTTAGTAATTGTTTTTTATACTATACCTACCGCTAGACATTGGTTTTACTATAAACTAACAGACCTAATTGTAAACGAAACCATCCCTAATAAAGAAATTAAGAACATAAATCTAGCAGATTATTTGGTTTTAGACTGTCGAGAGGAAGAAGAATACAACATAAGTCACATTCCTAATTCAATTTGGATTGGAAATAATAATGACCGATTATTTTGGAGTCGATTACCCAATGATAACATAAAACCTGTTCTCATTTATTGTTCTATCGGGTATCGAAGTGCAATTATTGGTCAGAAAATAGCAGATTCATTGCACTACGAAATATATAATTTGAAATATGGTATTTTCAACTATAACCATCACAAAAACCCATTGAGAGATAGCTTAGGTAAACCCACTAAAGAAGTTCACCCTTATTCAAAATTTTGGGGCTTATTTGTCTATTAACTGGTATTCACACCAATTAAATATTGAAATGCGCCAAATAAATAATTTTATTACCACATATACTTCTTCAAATAAAATCACCATAGCTAAGGCTATGCTGATTTTATTTTCATTGTCTATGTAAAAATAAAAATGCTTATCCGTTTGTTTCCCCAAAAGGATAATAAGTCTTTGTTTATTTTTATCTTCTTGCCCTATGTCCTCAAGCC
>WFNC01000531.1 GCA_015488785.1 Flavobacteriales bacterium
AAATTTCCAATGATAATATATTCTTCTCCTCCTGTAGCGGTGTATGTTTCGCTAAAAAGAACCCAATTTGTAGTTTCGTCTAGTGGTGTTCCACTAACTGAAACTTGCGGAACGAAATTTAAAGCTGTGCTTTGCTGTAAATTTGTAACTGTATTCGAAAAGTAAACCCCCAATTCTTCTACGTAATCTGTTGAGTTTTCAGCTAAACTCCAGTAAAATTCAATTTCATATTCTGTACCTGCAACTAAAGGAGCTGTTAATTGAATTTGAATATACTCTCTATAGTTATCTTCTGTACCTATGAAAGGAGAAACTTCATTGCAAATAATACCTGCGTAGCCATCGCCTGTTTTTGCGTTTTGAGTTCCGAAAATATTAGAGGGGACACTTAAAGAAGGTATAGGAAAAGCTGCTGTATTACAAACGTTAAACAAATCTGCGCTAGCTGTATCAGGATTAGACCAACCAGTGGCGTTAGCTATAGCTCCAGGTCCTAAAGGACAATTTGATATTGTTTCAAAACTTGGATTGGGTACTAGATTTTGAGCGACAAAAACACTTGCAAATAAGATAACGCTCAATAAGACAGAAAATTTCATTTTTAGATTTTTTGTTAAGACTACAAAAATACTAAAAAGGTTGCATATAAATCTTTTATTATAGTTAAAAAAAAGACGTTTTGTCTGCGTTAGGGATAGGAACGGCATCCTTTTTTGTTTTTTTTACAAAAAAGATATAGTGGATAGCCCGCTCGAACGCCCAAATTATTATTCTAAATTTAATTGACTCCGTTGTCGTACCAGTTTCTTCTACGTTGGAGTTTTAGGTCTTGTAGCATTGCTGATTTTACATTTATTTGAATGCTGTAACTTTGATAAACGCCAAATGGAACCCAATGGAATGCCATTTCCCAACAGTGTAAATCTCGGCGAATATCGATGGAAGAGTAACTGAATTTTTTTTGTGAAATATCGTAATTGGTCAGGTAAGTTACCATCCATTTTTCGGTTATTCGTAAGTCTCCTTGCACTCCTACGGTTTGTGTGATTTTGAAGGTATCGACGCCTTGTCTCAATAGTTTTGTGTAATTTATTTTGTAATCTAATCCTAAACTCCAAGGGATGTTGAAATCGACGTAAGCGTTTTTGTTTTCATTTATTTCGTCTAATTCAACTTGAGAACCTGCGTTACTTTTGTACTTGTCTTTAGCTCCTTTTTTACTTTTGAAGTTGAGGCTCAATGCTAAGTTTGCGTTTTTTATTGTTCCTAATTTTCCGTCAATATCTGTTTGAAAATATTTTGTTCGTGCATCGACTAAAGAAGTGTCGTAGGCATAAGGGTCTAACGACGCTCCAAATCGAGTGTTTAGGTTTTTATATAATTTTGTTCGTCCGCTAATTCTTACAACGTCCAAATTGAAGGAATCTTTTAGCAAGTCGTAGCCAGAGGAGAAAGTAAGATTGTCTAAAATACTCATTTTTTTGAATGCATCATCTATTGAGTCGTTTTTGATGTCTTTTTGTTTTAATTCTAAGGCATTGGTTAAACTAAAGCCTAAACGTCCAGATTCTCCTGATGTTGGAACTCCGTATATTCCTGTTTGATAGAGGTTTGAAAAGTTGGTGTTTCCTGTGGTGTCAGAAGTATATTCGTATTTGTAAGAATTGTTTGGACGGTAAGAAAAATTAACGCTCGGAGTAAGTGTATGACGAATTTTGCTTTGTCTTTTGCCTTGTAAAAACTTTGCGAATTGATAAAACCCATAAATTTTGGAAGTCATACCTACCGTTAGGTTGTGCATAAATGGTGCGTTGAAAACATTTAAGGTGTCGGTTATTACAGAATCGTTGGCAACATTTAGTCTTTTCTTGGTTTGTTCGAAATAGTTGAATAGTGTAAAATTGTATGAAGGTGTTAAACTAACTTTCTTGTTGAAGAGGCGTAAAGAAGTCGCTGCTCTAATGTTATGTTTTGCTCCGTATTGCATGTTTTTTAGAAGGTCTTCATTGTCAAATCTACCCGAAGAATCTAAGAGTGCTTTTGTTTGGTTTTTGAAATTTACGCTATAAGTTGTTCCTATTTGCTCGTACCATCTAGCCTTTCCTGTATGTGGTTTAGATAATAATTTTCCGATATAAAAACGATTAATATTATAACTTGTTTCGGGTAAAATGAAAGTAATGTTTTTGTTGTTTTGATTGTGTCTTAAATTTATATTTAAATTGCTTTTTAGCTTTCCGTTAAATCGTTTGCTCCATGCAATATTCGAATTGAAATTATTTGCCAGTAAGTCATTTACAGCGATGTTGTTATTATAATTATTTCTAAAGTTTTTCTTTGTACCATAATTTACTTTAGCACTAAAAGAAGTATTGGGTCTCGCTTTAGCATCTTGATTATGCGTCCATCGGATAAAGAATTCTTTATTTTTAGTAAAACTAGGAAAGTGTCTTTCTCCATTTAAGACCTCTCGGTAACTTAAATTTAAATTCCCTCTAAACTTATATTTATTGTAATAATCTATTTTATTAACTAATCCCCAACTTCCTTTAGAGTAAATATCTCCTAAAAGTGTAATTGCTACTTTGTCTGCCAATGGCGACCACTTCCCTTTTTTGTTTTGCTTGAATTTATAATAATATCCTCCGTTGGTAAGATAAAACCCCAACGCAGGAGAGTTTCCATAAGTTGGTATAATAATCCCATTGGTTCCGTCTTTTTGATTTGGAAAATAAGCGAATGGCAACCCCAAAGGAGTTGGAATATCGGCAACAAAAAGGTTAACAGGTCCCGAAACAATTTTGTCGTCAGGTTTTATGATTGCTTTTCTTAGTTTAAAATAATAATGAGGATGGTCTAAGCTACAAGTGGTGTAAAGAGCTGTGTCGATATGGATATCGCCACTTGCTTGTCTTTTTATTTTAGAACCGTGAATATAGCCTTCGCCTTCTTGCATTTTGACATGGTAAGTAATTCCTTTTTTAGTTTCAAAATTAAACATTAAGCTATCTGCCTTGGTTTTCATGTCTCCATCGCTTAGTTCTGGAACGCCAACTTTGTTTCCATTTGAATCGACACAGAGTTTAGCTTTGACCAATTGGGTTTTAAAATCGAATTCGATAAAACAAGCTTTTAGTTCAAAATCGCCATATTCTATGTGTGCTTTATTATAAAGGTATGCTTTTTGATTTATCATATCCAAATCAACCGAGTCTTCGGCGTCGTAAAAAAGTGGATTTTCTAATTCGCTTTTAACTACAGGAATAGTGTCTGTCTCTGGTTGAGCAAATGAATTGAATGGTAAGCTTATTAACAATATAGCAAGCAAAACAAAATGAAAAGAGGTGTTATATGAAACATCTATTTCTTTAGTTTTGTTAGTTATTATTAAATTGAAAGCTGTCAAACGATTGTTATTTTTTATTTTATGAAAATCAATTACATCAAATATTATGCGAAGAAACGGAATTTTTCCCTTTTTCTTGCATTCGTTCTGCTTCTGTTTTCAAATATTTTGATTTCTCAAACGGGAATGGGGATAAAAACGGTGGTTATAGACCCTGGTCATGGAGGAAAAGATCCTGGAGCAATAGGGATTCATAAAGTGAAAGAAAAAGATGTGGTTCTTGCTGTTTCATTAAAACTAGGGGATTTAATCAAAGAAAAATATCCAGATGTAAAAGTGGTTTATACTCGTAGCACTGACGATTTTATTGGATTGGCGGAAAGAGCTTCTGTAGCAAATAAAGCAAAAGCAGATTTATTTATATCCATTCATTCGAATGTGGCAGGGAATAGTTCTGCCAAAGGTTTTGAAGCATGGGTTTTGGGATTGCACAAATCTCAGGCAGCGTTGAATGTCGCAAAACTAGAAAATTCATCGATACTAATGGAAGATGGACACAATAGTAAGTACGAAGCTTTTGACCCTTCTGATCCTGATGCTTATATCGGGTTGTCGATGCGGCAGAATGTTTTTTTAGATCAAAGTTTAATGTTTGCAGATTTAATTGTGAAAGATGCAGTAAGTAATGTACATGTAAAAAGTAGAGGCGTAAAGCAAGCTGGTTTTGTTGTTTTGTATCGAACGACAATGCCTGCCGTATTAATAGAGCTTGGTTTTTTGTCGAATGATGAAGAAGAAAAGTTTTTAGGAAACGATGAAAGTCAACTAAAACTAGCATCGAGTATATTTGACTCTTTTTCAAAATATAAAAAACGGAGAGACGCAATAGATGGAGTTGTAACGAATGCTAAACAAGACCTAGAAAAAGAAGAGGTTAAACAAAAAACAACTGCTGTAAAAAAAGAAAACACAACAGTTAAGCCAGGTATAAAACCTGTAAAGTCAAATGGAAACATTGAATTTAGAGTACAAATTGCTACTTCTACAAATAAAGTTGAAACAAAGTCTTATAATTTTAAGGGTATGAAAGATGTAGATGTGTATATTAGCGGAAAATTTTACAAATATATTGTTGGAAGTTATACCGATATAGCGTCTGCAAAAGAAAGATTGCGTGCTGTAAAAGAGAAAGGTTATACAACTGCTTTTATTATAGCGTTCGAAAATGGTAAAAGAATAAGTGTGAAAAATGCATTAGCAAAACTTAAATAAAAATGAAGTTTAAAAAAGAAATATTAGTTGGTTTAGTTTCTACAATTGGATTAGTAGCTTTAATTGTAGGGTTCTTTTTCTTAAAAGGTCAAAACCTATGGGAATCAAAAGATCATTATTATGCTGTGTTTACAAATGCAGAAGGTTTGGTGAATGGTAATTCTGTTCTTAAAAATGGTGTTCCAATTGGAGTATTGACTAATGTAGAATTATATCCAAATGATCCTTCAAAGGTTTTAGCACGCTTTGATATTACTACAGATTGGATTAAGCTCCCTTTAGGAACAAGAGCAGAATTGGAGGCTGGATTAATCAATAGTTCGGTTATTAATTTAGTTTTTGATCCCACTTCGTCAGAAATGCACAACAGCGGTGATACGTTAGCCTCTGGTATAAAAGAAGGAATTCAAGGTCAAATAGACAAACGTTTAGCGCCTTTAGAATTTAAAGTTCAAGAATTATTAGGGACAGCAGATTCTGCAATTAATATAATCGCTGCAATTTTTAGTCGAAATACGGATAATCTTGACGAAAGTTTTGATGGAATTAAAAGAGCTATTTTAAACTTCGAACAAGTGTCTATTCACTTAGATACGTTGATTGCTGGTTTTTCTGGTGCTCGACAAGAAATTTTTACGAGTTTAAAAAATATAAAATCAATCACAGGAAACTTAAAAGAAAGTAATGCAGAGATTACCGCTATTCTTAAAAATGCAGAAACAATAACTAATTCTTTAACATCTCTAAATTTAGCAAGTACGCTTAACAAAGCAGATTCAGCCTTGCTGAAAGTTAATTCGATACTTTATGAATTAGAAAATGGAGAAGGTAGTTTGACAATGCTTTTAAAAGATTCTACACTGTACAACAATGTTAGTACAATGGTTGAAGAAGCAGGAAGACTTGTTGAAAACATACAAGAGCATCCAAATAGATATTTACAGTTTGCGGTGTTTGGATCTAAGGATAAAGGTGTTAACTTAAGTTCTAAAGATGAAAAAATTCTAAGGAACTATGTGAAAGATTCTTTGCGTGTACTTTATAAAGGGAAACAATAGGAGGGGTTATTGAATGGATAATGATAAGCTGAAAATTATGCTTATTAAACTATTCGATTAAAAAAAACTGAAATGTATTGAGAGAGAAGAATCTGAGTATTGTTTTTAGGTTAACTTCTTAAATTAGCGGAAAATAGGTAGGTTTTGATACAGGTAACTTTACTAGACCCCGTAATAGGGATAGAACGGTTTGTTTGAACTCTTTTTTCAATCTTTTATTGAAAAAAAGTGAGTAGTGATAGCCCGACTTTTCTTTCTTTTTTTTTGAAAGAAAAGGATTGCCCTAATAATCTAATTTATTATTTTCTGTAAATCCAATTGGCTGGGTTTTGACTTTTCATTCCGGATGAAGAAATGTGCCAAATCTCAAAATGGAGTTCCGAAACAGTGCCTGATGAGGTTGGTAATATTTTACCTATTTTTTGTTTTATAGAAATTACATCTCCTTTTTTTACGTAAAGCGATTCTAAATTTGAATACACGGTTCGGTAGTTTCCGTGGCTAACCATCACTACTTTTCCTGCGCCGGGAATAATAAATACGCTTGAAACTTTCCCGCCAAAAACAGCTCTAGCATTTGCGCCTTTAGAAGTTGTGATGTCGATTCCGTTGTTGTCGATGTAGGTATTTTTTACTGTACTGTGTTGTTGTTTTCCGTATTTACCTGTCATCACTCCCTTAAAAACTGGCCAGGGTAGTTTTCCTTTGTTTGAAGTGAAGTTTTTGGATAAAGCGGTGGTTTCTGGAGTGGTTACAAAGCCTTTTGTTTTGTTTCTTTTAGCTTCTGCTAATATTTCTTTTTCAATGGCTTTTTTTATAGCAGTGGCAATTCTCTTTTTTTTCTTTTCTTGGTCTTGGAGTTTTTGTTTTAATTCGTCTTCATTTGCGTGAAGTTTTTTCAAAGAAGCTTGTTGTGTTGATTTGTCCTTTAAAAAATTATTTTTTTCTTGTTCTTGGACAAGTGCTAAATCTCCCTTTTCTAGTTTAATGGCTTCAATTTCTTTTGTTTTGTTATTCAAAGTAATTTGAGTTTCCTTAATCCTTTCGATTTGTTCTTGTCTGTAATCGGTGTATTGTTGAATGTATTTTAGACGATGGTAGGCTTCGGTGTAAGATTTTGCAGAAAAAATATAAAGTAACTTGTAATCTTCGTCTCTATTTTTAAATGCATAACGAAGCATTTTGGCATATTCTTCTTTTAGTTCTTTTAGTTTGTTTCCGAGTAGCTGAATTTCTTTTTGACTGTTGATTAAATCATCGTCAAGCTTTTTCATTTGGTAATTAATGTTGTCCATTAATGATTCTCGATAGGCAATTTGGTGATTGATAATCGCCAACTCAGTCATTGTGAGTTGCTCTGTTTTTCGGGTTTGTTGAATTAGATTTTTGGTTTCTTCTATCTTCTTTTTTAAAGCGGTTTCTTGACGTTTTAAGTTTTTACTACTTCCTTGAGCAAACAAAAAAGGAGTGAATAAAAAGAACAATATGAAGCTAAAATATTTCATCTTTATTCAAATACCATTGGTTTGTATGAGTCGGTAATTCTAAAAGGCATTGTTTGTTTTTTATCAATAATTATTTTAGAATATTTTAATGAAAGTAGCGCTGTATCTTTTGGTGTGATTAATTCAATAGAGCTAGCGTAAGGAAATAAACCACCGTTCTCTACTTGTTTCCAACCGCTATATTTTACAGTTAAACTAGTCGCAGATGAAAGTAAATCTACTCGCACTTTTTCGCATTTAAAATTGGTAGGATTAATCCAACAGCGATATAAAATATCTTTCCCTTTTGTTTTGTCTTTGTTTAATAATCTGTTCAGTTTTTTTATTCTTTCTGAACTTAAAATATACTGGTCGCCATCTACTCCTGACTTATATTTTGTCTTGTAATCGAAACCAATAGCGTTTCCAGCAAAGAAATCTTCTAGTAAAGAGTAATCAACTTCTGTGTTCAAAAACTTATTTACAGTATTGAAATTGTCTAAGTAATATTCTTTGCCTCCTATTTTTTTCAACACTTTTATAGAGTCTGTAGATGCTATAGCGGTCATTATTTGAATTCCTTTTGACAGGTTAATCCAACTGGCACTGTCTTTTCTAATTCTAAAATTGGCTTTTACAGTATTTTTTTCTTCTTTATAATTTATTTTAGCAGACGCTTTTGACCGAATCCATTGGTAGTTGAAATTATTGTTTTCTAAGGAATCGACAAGTACTTTCCAGTTTTTTCGTTTTAGCGTATGACTATCTGCAGTCTTTTTTTTATTTCCACATGAAGTTATAAGGGGTAATAAAAAGATTAAAAAGATTGTATGTTTTAGGTAATTCACTTTATTGTTTTGTCTTTGTGTGATGCAAATATACTCAATGCAATCAGCTTTTATTTGTTTTTTATAATTATTTTCAGTTGAACTGCTGAGCTCTTTTTTAGTCGGTTTGAAAAATAGTAGAATTTTATTTTTATACCTTTTAGATGCTTAGCTATTGAAAAAGGGAGCGGTTTAGCTTTCTTGGTTCTACTTACTTTATATTATAACTATTTATTATTTCTACAGCTTATAGAATATTGGCTTTAACACTAAATTAACTGATTTAAATCATGTTATATAGAAAACATGATTATATTTGCTTTCAAAAATTATATAAATGAAAACAAGATTATTACAAATGATGTTTGTTTCTATGGCTTTTGTAGCTTGTGGAAATGACGAAAAAGCAACAGAAGAGCATGTAGATGCTGCTGTAGAAATGTCTAAAGAAGATCAAGCAAAAGTTTTAGAATTAGAAACAAAAGCAAAAGCATTAGAGCAAGGAGCTGAAGAATTAAAAGCAAAAGCAGATGCTGTTTCTTCAGAAGTAGATGATTTATTAAAAGATATTTAAGAAAAAGATTATGAAAGTATTAGTTATAACACTAGGATTATTTGCATCTATCTCAGCATCAGCTCAGTTTAATAAAGCAGATTTAGCTAAAAAAGCAGAAGCAACACAAGCAACAGCTAAAGAGTCAGCTCACAAAGTTGAAGCTAAAGCTACAGAGTTAAAGGAAACACATTTGAAAGATGTTGACACAAAAGGAATTGAAGCAAAAGCAAATGAATTAAAAGCTGAAGCTACCGAAAAATTGGAAGGTAAAGTTGAAGGGGCTAAAGATGCTGCGACAAATTTAGTGGATGAAAAAGTAAACGGAGCTGGTGAAGATTTGGAAGCTGTAAAAGATGGTGCAGAAGAAAAAGTTGATGCTCATACAGAAGCAGCTGCTGATCACAAAGAAGAAGTTAATACAACTTTTGATGACAGTAGAGCTGATGCAGCAAAAGCACAAGCAGATGCTAGTGCAGCAAAAGCGGAAGCTTCTATTTCTGAGTCAGAAGATAAAATGACAAAATCGGAAAACAAAATTCAAGCAGCTTTAAGTAAAATTGAAAAATTAAAAGCTGATGGAAAATTAAATCCAGAAGAATATACAGCTAAATTAGCTCAAATAGAGTCAGCTAAAACTGCTTTAGCAGGATTGAAAACTCAAATTTCTTCTCAAAAAGAAAACTTAAGTGGAGTTACTTCGCTTTTAGGGAAATAATTGAGGAGTATTTCTAATTTATATTAGTAATGTAAAAAAGCCTTTGAAGATTTCTTCAAAGGCTTTTTTTTGTAAAAGAATCGTGTGAAATTTTCTCAAGAGTGCGTAAACTCAAAACAAATGGCTTTACGT
>WFNC01000532.1 GCA_015488785.1 Flavobacteriales bacterium
AAAGAAGAAAGCAAATAAAATTCTTGTAGCCAAAAATGTTTTAATTGAGCATCAAAAAGAATCGCTAGAATCTCAAAAAGAAGAATTAGTGAAGAAAAATCACAATATACACGAAAGCTTAGATTATGCTAAAAAAATTCAAACCTCGATATTACCACCCATCGAAGGTTTGAAAACGAAATTTTCGGATTCTTTTATATTATTTAAGCCAAAAGATATCGTAAGTGGTGATTTTTATTGGTACTACGAATACGGAAACAAGTTATATGTTTCTGTTTCAGATTGTACAGGGCACGGAGTTCCGGGAGCGTTTATGTCTATAATCGGTAATAACTTAATAGAAAAAGCAATCGTCGAAAAGCGAATTGAGAAACCTGCTGATGTTTTGAAGTTTATGAGCGATGGTATAAATGAAAAACTAGGTATGACAAGTGGAAATTCTAATGTGAAAGATGGAATGGACATGACTTTGGTTTGTATTGACAAAAAGACGAATAAACTATGGTTTTCAGGAGCTAGAAATCCAATGTATTTCTTGCGAGATGGCGTTTTAGAAGAAATAAAAGCAACAAAGTTGTCGGTAGGTTATAATAGTAAAAAAACAGAAGCTAAATTCGAACATAAAGAAATGGATTTGAAAAAAGGTGATCGCCTTTATATGTTTTCTGATGGTTTTGCCGATCAAAAAGGAGGACCTAAAGGAAAGAAATTTTATTATAAACCTTTTAGAGAAATACTTCAAGCTTCAGGTTCAGAACCTATGGACTTCCAAAGAGACTTACTTGAAACTACTATTGTTAATTGGATTGATGGTAATGAGCAACTGGACGATATATTGGTTCTTGGAATTGAAATTTAAACTAGAATTCAGCTTTTGATTTTGTTGTTGTAAAAGTTTTATTTCAATATTTAATTGGTATTATCAAACAATAACTTATAATGATTTAAGCATATTTGTTTTTATTTAAATCTACTGATAATAGCTGTTTGAATATTATTCAAGTTAAAATAGTGTTAATCATTTAATGATAACAATAAATGGTACGTATCTTGTAAATAATGAAAATAATTAATGCTGTATCTTTAATTTTTGATACGAATTAATGGAATTTAAAATACTTTTTATATATTTAGGCAAAATATAGCCTTTTACAAAAAAAATAATAGATTATGATATTAAATATTAAAAAATTAGCACTATCGGCATTCACTGCAGGACTATTGTCTTTTTCAGCTCAAGCGCAATTTGAAGGAGTGATTGAATTTGAAAAAAACGTAGGAAGTGTACACGTTAATTATCGTTATTTCGTAAAAGGAGATAACATTAGAATTGAAGAGGTTTCTGGAGATGGAGCAGTTGAAGGAATACAGTTAATCGATTTGGAAGCTAAAAAAATGTATGCAATTAGCCCAGAGCAAAAATTGTATATGGAAGCTCCAAATAGAAGACCTGCTGCAGATTTTGATGTGAAAGTTGAAAAAACTGGAAAAACTAAAGAATTTAATGGAGCTAAATGTGAAAAAATCATAGTATCTAGTGTTGCCAAAGATCGTAAGATTATTTATTGGGTAGCAAAAGGAGAATATAACTTTTTCAATGATATGCTTGTTGCATTAAACAGAAAAGAAAATCAATCATTGTTTTTTCAAAAAATAAAAGGAATTGATGGGTATTTCCCAATGTTGAGTCAAGAATATATCTTGTCTTCTAATCGTTTGGTGTCTGAGTTGAAAACAACTTTAGTAAAAGATCAAAAAAATGAAGCGAGCTTATTTGAAATACCTAGTGGATACAAAAAATTCGAACGTTAGAAATTAACAATTGTTATTTTATATCTTAAAAGCCGAAAGAATTTCTTTCGGCTTTTTTTGTTTATTTTTATACAAATATACTTAAGTCGATTGGCTATTCTCAATGTAATTAGTTTTTTTGGGAAAATTAAAAACTTTGTTTTGAGTGTGTTGTTTCTATCGACAAATAATTTTAATGAAAAATACCTTATTCTTCCTATTTATTTTCAATGTAATCTTGTCTTGGGGACAAGCCGATAGTTGCGCAATTTGTTTTTCTCAAAATGAAGGGATTTATGAAGACGCAATAGAATTATCGATTGCTGTAAATGATAGCGTACACTTATTCTATACTCTAGACGGTTCTAAACCGAATAGTCATTCTCAAACGTATGACACTTTATTATTGTTAGATAAACCTACCGTAATCAGAGCTGTAGCTTACTTAGATGGAGAGAAAATAGCGACTGCTACAAAATCTTTTATTATAGGAAGAAAATTTGACATGGCAGTAGTCTCTTTAGTGGTAGAACCAGATGATTTTTTTGGTTATGGAAGAGGTATTTATGTGAAAGGAGCAGGAGCAGGTGTTGATCCTCCGTATAGTGGTGCCAATTTTTGGAAAGGATGGGAGCGAAAAGTATCTTTCTCTTTTTTTGAAACCAATGGTGATTTGGTCTTGAAACAGAAAGCAGGGGTGAAAATTTTTGGAGGTTTTAGCAAAAGTTTACCCATGAAATCAATCTCATTAACATCGAGAAAGAAATACGAGGAAAAGTATTTCCATTATCAGTTTTTCCCAAACAAAAAAATAAAAAAATTCAAATCTATTGTTCTTCGTAATTCAGGAGGAGATTTTAATAAAACGCATTTTAGAGATGCTTTGTTAACCAATCTTGTAGAACCTTTAGATATCGAAATTCAGGCCTATCGCCCTGTGGTGGTTTACATTAATGGTGAGTATTGGGGGATTCATAATTTAAGAGAAAAATTAACGGAACATTACTTAAAGTCAAACGGACATGCAGGTCCTGATAAAGTAGATTTGATGAAACATCGAATGGACTTGCAGCATGGAAACAGAAGACAATATAAAGCATTCTTAAAGTTTTTGAGAAGTAAAGATTTTTCGGATACAGCAAACGTTCATGAACTCGAAAAATGGATGGATATTGATAATTATATCAATTACAACATAACAGAAGTTTTCGTCGACAATAGAGATGCAGGAGGAAATATTAGATATTGGAAACCTCAAAATGATAGTTCGAGATGGCGTTGGATATTATTTGATACCGATATGAGCTTTGGAATATCAGATTGGAAAGGCTATAAGAAGAATACTTTAAAAAAAATGACTTCTAAAAACACTGAATCATGGCCCGATCCAGCTTGGAGTACTTTTATTATTCGAAAAATTTTAGAAAACGATAGTTTAAAAAACGTTTACATCAACCGTTTTTCAGATCACTTGAATACCATATTTTCAACCGATAATGTGCTGTTCAAATTAGATTCTATAAAAGCATTGTTGAATAACGAAATGCCTTATCATGTCGAAAAATGGAAAAGTAACAACATCGAACGCTGGGAAAGAAATGTTCAAATACTAAGAAATTTTGCTGAATTTAGACCCAGTTATGTACGGAAACACCTAATGGAAAAATTCGAATTATCAGATACAATTTTGGTGAAAATTAAAGCCGTAGATAAAAAAGAAGGAAAAATACAATTAAATTCTCTTAAAATAAAAACAGATTTTGAAGGCTATTATTTTAAAGAAGTTCCAATAAAATTGAAAGAAAAAGCAAAATTTGGATATGAATTTATAGCATGGAAAGGAATTGAATCTACAAAAGAAAAAGTAGAGGTTTTATTAACCCAAAACATAGAAATCGCCCCCGTTTTTAAACAAAGAAAACCAAGTGAATTTAAGCAACAAGTCGTCATTAACGAACTGTGCGTAAAATCAAAAAATAAAGATTGGATAGAAATTTACAACAACTCCGACACTACAATAGAGATTACAAACTGGAAAATTAGAATCGGAAATAAAAACATAAAATTAAAATCAAAAAAAGTCTTACAACCCAAAGAATATTATGTTATTGCAAGACGACCATCTTTGTTGGAAAACACAAACAAAGTAGCATTAGATTCGCTTTCGATAGGTATTTCATCCCAAAAAGACTTCGTAGCCTTAATCGATCATCATTCAGATGTTGTAGATTCTTTAAGCTTCAATGTCAAGCATAACTTTAAAACGGATTCGATATTAGAACCAATTATTTTAGAAAAAGTAAACCCTAGTTTGTTTAGTCCAATAGGAAATTGGAATTTGAATAACAAGCCAACAATAGGAAGTAGAAACAGAGCTTACCGCGTTTTTAAAGTCAAGAAAGTTAGTTTTATGACAAAGTATTTCAATTATATTTTAGGAGGAAGCTTTGGAACTCTCTTTCTTTTATTAGGTAGCTTTTTTATTTTTAGGAACAAAAAAAAGGTAAATTCTACTAAATAGAATTTACCTTTTTTCTAACGGTTTTAGCCCCGTTTTACCTTGGAATTAAAATCAAATCCCTCTATTTCAAATTAGCATATCGGTTTACATCATCACCATTAATTACATCGTCACAAAGAATAATTAATCGTTCAATAACGTTTCTCAATTCTCTAATGTTTCCAGTCCAATCAATGTCTTGTAAAGCTTTCATACCATCGGCAGAAATCTCTTTCAATGCAATACCTTGATCTTCACAAATCATCGCTAAAAAATGATTTGCCAACAAAGGAATATCATCTCTACGTTCATTTAATGAAGGAACATGAATCGGAATTACATTCAAACGATGATACAAATCCTCTCTAAAATTACCCGCTTCAATCTCTTTTCTTAAGTTTTTATTTGTAGCGGCCAACACCCTTACATTCACTTTTATTTCTTTGTCTCCTCCAACTCTAGTTATTTTACTCTCCTGTAAAGCTCTCAAAACCTTAGCTTGAGCCGACAAACTCATGTCGCCAATTTCGTCCATAAACAACGTTCCTCCATCTGCCAATTCAAATTTTCCCTTTCGTTGTTTGTGAGCAGAAGTAAAAGCCCCTTTTTCGTGACCAAACAATTCACTCTCAATCAATTCTGACGGAATCGCAGCACAATTTACCTCAATAAAAGCTTGTTTGTTTCGACTACTTTTCTCGTGTAATTGACGAGCAACCAATTCCTTTCCAGCACCATTGCTACCCGTTATAAAAACCCTAGCATCCGTCCCCGCAACCTTATTAATCATCTTTTTGATCTCTAAAATAGGAGCCGATTCACCAATTATTTCGGTTATTTTTCCTTTGCTTACTTTTCGTTTCAATTTCTTTACTTCCTTCACAATTTCCTTGCGATCCAAAGCATTTTTAAGCGTGATTAAAGTTCGGTTCAAATCCAACGGCTTCTGAATAAAATCGTAAGCACCTTTTTTTATGGCTTCCACCGCCGTTTCTACATTTCCGTGCCCGCTAATCATTACCACAGGAACTTCTATGCCGTTTTCTATCAACGCATCCAACACTTCCATGCCGTCCATTTTAGGCATTTTAATGTCCGTTAAAATAAGGTCATATTTATTAGCCAAAATCATTTTCAAGCCCTCTTTTCCATCTTCAGCAGTATCCACCTTGTAGTTTTCAAACTCTAAAATTTCTTTCAAAGTACTTCTAATCGGTCTCTCGTCGTCTATTACTAATATTTTTTCCATGCTAATCAATCTCGTTTTTAATACATCCAGTAAGATGCAAATTGTCTCGTTCTAATTCAATATTTATTTGGGCGTTTTAACGGGCTATCCACTCCTAGTTTTTGTTTATAAAAAAGTTATACTAACCCAAAAAGGAGCTCATAAAATCGCTCTTTTCAGCCAAGTATAACTAGTTTTTAAAAACAAAAAGCTACCGTTTCTATCCCTAACGCATACAAAATCGAACCTGATAAGTAACAAAAATAACCTATTCTAGTTAATTTACCAAAACAGCTTTTACGTATTGCGCTTCCTGGTCAGTAGCTTCTTCTTTTTCTTGAACCAAAACCAGCTCTTCTACAATTTCTAACCTTTGTGGGTTTACGCCTCTTTTATACAACGCTTTTTCTAAATTTTCTTTCAAATCTTCAATTCTCACATAAGCTAATTTTTCATTGGAATGGTAAGACTTAATTATCGAATTACTCGAAGAACCTTCCAAATTCAATTTTGCATAACCCTGTGTTCTGATTAAGTATTCGATTTGATTTACAAACGAATAAAATGATTTACTTTGAGTATCTAAAGTTTCTGTACTCGATTTATAATGATGAATAAAACCATTAGCACCTCTTTTATCGTTCGCTTCAACTTTATAAATCGGTATAATTTTTAAGTATTGAAATTTTCGATAAAAATACGGAACATAGTTTCGCTTATTCATCTCAGGACCTATAACTTTTATGTCTTTAGTAAAGGTAATCGATTCAATATCAATGTTATTTAACCTCAGTTTTTGTTTCAATGTTTCTGTAGAATTATCCCCCCTAAGTGTAGCAATGTATTTATTGTCAAACTTATCCGAAGCATAAGTCCAGTTCGAAGCACTACTCACAATCAAAAATTCAACAAGCGCTTCTTTTCCTTCAATTTGAGCGGTCAATTCATCAAGAAAAACTTTAAAGTTGGTGCTGGCTGTATCAATATCTCTCAATCCCCCTCTAAAATATTGAAAGTAAATCGGTAACGCATTTTGTTGTGCACTATTAATTCTAATTTTTTCTTCCTTTCCATTTTTATAAGTCGAAACTTCAGCTAATAGATCTTCCGTTAAGTTTGGAGTAGAATAAGAATTCTCGTTTATAATCGCAACTTGCAAATATTCTTCTTGCGACGAAAGTTCCACCTTTGGATCTAAAAACACAATATTTTGTTCGGGAATACCTTCGTCCATCAAGTCTTTATTAATTCTATTGTAACTATCCTTCAATATTTTTTCAAAAGCGTAGCCTGCATCATGATGATAAATAGTAATCAAAACTCGAACAGTTTTATGCATCAAAGCAATTTGTGTCGCCTTTTTAATCAGTTTATTATATTCGTCACTTTTATGGTCAATCTTTTTATCTATTTTTTGTTGTTGGTAAGAATAAATTACATTTTCTTCTTTTTGTAAAGTATCTTTATTCTCAAAAATGTTTTTAGCCGTCAAAGAAACGGTTATACCTTTAATGGTCAAGTATCTTTTTATTCTTCTCCCTTTTTTACCTTCAAAAGTAAGTTCAATCGATTTGTTAAATTTCCCCGG
>WFNC01000533.1 GCA_015488785.1 Flavobacteriales bacterium
TTATTTTTGCGTTAGGGGTAGTAGCGGCATCCTTTTCTGTTTTTTTTCAGAAAAGATATAGCGGATGACCCGCTCGAACGCCCTAAGAAAAAAGTAAAAACAGTTGACAATTAGTCATTTTTTACTAAATTTGATTACACTTCTTATTTAACACGATGAAAAAACTCCTTTTTATATCTCTTTTATCTGTATTTATTCAGCTTTCGTTTTATGCTCAAAACGTGGGAATTAACGCTACGGGAGCCGCTCCAGACAACTCGTCAATTTTGGATGTTGTTGCTACGGACAAAGGAATTTTGATTCCAAGAGTTAACATTGCGAACTTAGCTACAGCTGCGCCAATCACATCACCTGCAAACTCTTTACTGGTTTACAATACTAACACAACTACGGGTGAAGGTTATTATTTTTGGGATGGTACAAAATGGTCTAAATTATTAGATTCTAATGCTAATTCTGATGAAGATTGGTACAAAGCAACGACCACGAACGCTCCAACAAGTATAAATGACGATATATTTACCAATGGTAAAGTTGGAATAGGTTTGAATAATCCTTCGCAAGCACTCGATATTAATACTGGTCACGTTCAGGTTCAGACTGACTTTGGTATTGGAAGACAAATTGGAGACGCAGGAAACGAACATATAATTTACCCAACAAGAACAGGAATAAATACAATGGGGCAATATGGTAGTTTAGCTCCAACAGATCTTAGTATGACTTTAGAGTCTGATCATATTATTGGTTTAGTAGAAACAGATGGAAACGATTTAGTTGGTTGGTTTAATGTGAATCAAGATGAGTTTATTTGGGATGGTAAAATAGGAATAGGTACAGATGTACCAGGCGCTCAACTAACCATAAAAGGAGATGCTAGAATAAGACTAGACAACAATATAAACAATCAATGGGATTTGAATGTGGACAATACAAATGGTAAATTTGCAATAGAACAATTGACAAACTTTGTAAGCGACGGAAATCGAATTGTAATTATGACAAATGGTAAGGTAGGAATTGGACAAAACACACCTACTCATAGACTTGAAGTCAGGCATAACATAGGGGAATTTTCGACAAGAATTTTCAACACACAAGATGCTGCAGGAAACGGATTGATTATAGAATCCAACGGAGGTTCAGGCGATGACACATTACTATTTATAAGAGGAGACTTGAATGGAACTCCAGCAGATAAGTTTATTGTAGTAGGTGATGGTAGAGTAGGCATAAACCACTCAACACCAAATACAGCTACTAAATTAGACGTAAACGGATACATGATAGGTCAGAACTTTTTCTTTTCTGCTTATTCTAGCAATACGTTAACAGCATTTGCAGGAGGAGTCGTCCCTTTTGCAGATGAAAATGACCCTCACAATGACTTTGCAAGTAATACCTATACAGCTCCCGTAAATGGTTATTATTTTTTCTCAACAAATATTACATTTGACGGAGGAAACGGAACGGACGATACTTATGAATTCGAATTTTTAAAAAATGGTATATCTACAAACAGAACAATTATAAACCCACAATTCCTAACTAGAAGTGGAGATGAAATGACTCAAACAAATACAGCTATTATTCAGTTGAATGCTGGAGATCAAGTAAAAGTCAACATAGGAAATGTAGACGCTACAATTATGGTCAATATTAGAAGAAGAAATTTCATGGGCTACATGATTAGTAAATAAAATTTAAAAATTCACTCAAAAAAAAGCCATTATTACAAAATGTAATAACGGCTTTTTTTGAGCAATGTATTTTATTATTCTAATCTACATTGTCATGTAAAAAAGAATTGTTATCGCTAAGTCCCGATCTATTTTCGTCACTTGCATCACCAAGTGTAAATCTAGAAACACTTGATTCTGAAGAATGCGGCGTATCTTCTAACCGAATTTGACGTCTTTTGTAAGCTGGTTCACTTTCCATTTCAGAAAGTCCACTTACCGTTTTTAGCTTTTGGCTATTTTGTCTAATTCTTTCAATACGTTGTTTCGCCAACTCTATGTTATCTTCAATGGTAGGCGCATTATTAGTCGCAACTTCTTGCGTTGGTTTTATATCTTCTACTCTATTCG
Source organism: Flavobacteriales bacterium (assembly GCA_015488785.1). GTDB lineage: Bacteria > Bacteroidota > Bacteroidia > Flavobacteriales_D > Parvicellaceae > S010-51. The sequence goes on from WFNC01000533.1 coordinate 2,091, forward strand.
ATTCAAAAGTATTTTCAACTGGGGGAACGTCATCAATCTCGTCTTCTAAGAAATAACGTGTTTTACCATCTCCTGTTGGAGTTTCTACTTCCGCTTCGTTAACGATAGGCTCTTCTGTTTTAGGCGTTTGAAAATCCCAAACCATATTTGCACTTGAAGAAACTTCACTTTCGAAAGTAGGAGAAACTTCTTCTGAAATATTTTCTATTTCATTTGAACTAAAAGTTTCACTTCTAGTCTCTTCAATTCTTGTTTCTTGAAAAACCGGATTAAAAGTCTCCTCTTTTTCTGATTCTAAATTACTGACTTCGTCAAAAGTTTCATTAAAAGTTATTTCTTCATTAGAAGGCTCAATTTCAGAAAATAAATCATTGGTTTGCGTTTCTATTGGCGTATCAATAACTTCTTTAGCGTTAACAGAACTAATTGGGTCTTCTTTTACTTCCTCTCTTTTAATAACGTATGGTTCATCAATACGAGTTGCAACATTATTTTGAACAGAAGAAACTGGCGATTGAATTGGTGATTGAATTGGAGTCGCAACAATTGCTGGACGTTCTTCTTCTAAATTCATTCTTACTTTCTCTGCTTGTTTTTGTGGCAAACCAGTGTCTGGAGAAACATTAAATCCTGTAGCAATAATCGTAACACTTAATTTCTCACCAAGCGTATCGTCTTTTGCGTGTCCCCAAATTACATCAGCAGTACTCCCTGCTTCATCTTGAATATGATCTGTAATTTCAGCTATTTCATCCATCAAGACTTCTCTTTCTCCGTATGTAATATTTAAAAGTACATATTTAGCACCTTTAATGTCATTATCATTCAATAATGGAGAAGACAACGCTTTAGTTACAGCAATAGATGCTCGATCTTCACCTTCAGCTTCAGCAGATCCCATAATGGCAACACCACTATCTTTCATAACCGTACTAACATCGTTAAAATCGACATTTATTTGTCCTGTAACAGAAATAACTTCGGCAATTCCTCTAGCTGCTGTTGCTAATACATCATCTGCATTTTCAAAAGCATTTCCTAGCGTTAAATTACCAAACATCTCACGCAATTTATCATTGTTAATAATCAACAACGTATCAACTGATTGACGCATTCTTTCTACACCATCTTCTGCTTGCGTTCTTCTTTTACGTCCTTCGAACATAAACGGAACGGTAACAATACCAACGGTAAGAATACCCATATCTTTAGCCAACTTAGCAATAACCGGAGCAGCACCTGTTCCAGTTCCTCCTCCCATTCCAGCAGTAACAAAAACCATCTTGGTATTGTTTCCTAGAATGTCTTTAATTTCATCTAAGTTTTCTATTGCAGCATTCATTCCCACATCGGGAATAGAACCTGCGCCTCTTCCTTCGGTAAGACTAGCTCCTAACTGTATCTTAATTGGGACAGGACTAATGTCTAATGCTTGGTGATCTGTATTACAAACCACAAAATCTACACCTTTTATTCCTTGGCGGAACATGTGATTAACGGCGTTACTTCCTCCGCCACCTACACCTATCACTTTTATGATAGATGATTGCTCTTTTGGTAAATCGAATTTCATCATATTGCTCTTTATTTTTTTTTATAAAACAAACCAATTCGTGCTAGTCTATTTTATTTAATTTTAATTATTTTTTATTCTTCTTAATCTATATTGTCTTCAAAAAAGTTTAATACTTTCTTAAAGAAACTACCCTGTGTCTTATCTGAGTGTGTACGTGTATGCACCTCTTGAGTTGCTTGATATTTATCAAAATGCTCGAACCCTTGAGCTACTAAACCAACACCTGTAGCAAATAAAGGACTTGCCACATTTACATTTGAATTTGTACTTAAATGCTCGCTAGGATAACCAATTCTAGAATCCATACCTGTAATATATTCAGACAATTGTGTAATGTGCTTTAACTGAGAACCACCTCCAGTTATAACTATTCCTCCAATTAATTTTTTTTCATATCCAGAATTTTTTATTTCATAATAAACGTGCTCTAACATTTCTGTAATACGTGCATTAATAATATGAGATAAATTTTTGATTGAAATCTCTTTAGGATCTCGACCTCTAAGACCAGGAATACAAACAATCTCGTTTTCTTGACTGTTGTGAGGAAAAGCAGTTCCAAATTTTGTTTTCATTAATTCAGCTTGACGATGCATAATCGTACAACCTTCCTTAATATCTTCGGTAATAACATTTCCACCAAAAGGAATAACAGCAGTGTGTCTAATTATACCATCGTGAAAAACAGCGACATCGGTAGTACCACCACCTATGTCAACTAAAACAACACCTGCTTCTTTTTCTTCTTCGCTCAATACAGCAGATGAAGATGCCAATGGTTCTAAGATAAGTTCAGCAACCTCTAAACCAGCTTTTGCTACACATTTATAAATGTTTTTTGCGGCAGCGATTTGTCCTGTAATAATGTGAAAGTTAGCTTCTAACTGAACACCAGCCATCCCTACAGGATCTTTAATTCCTGATTGTCTATCAATAATATATTCTTGTGGTAAAACATGAATAATTTCTTCACCAGGCAACATTACTAACTTATACATATCTTCTATAAGAGAGTTGATATCAGCTTGGCTAATTTCACTTTCGCTAGTCTCTCTAGTAATCATTCCTCGATGTTGTAAACTCTTGATGTGCTGACCTGCAATACCAACATTTACTACATTAATTTCAATTCCTGATTTTGCCTCTGCTTCTTCAACAGCTGCTCGAATAGATTGAACAGTTTTTTCTATATTTGAAACAACCCCACGTGTAACTCCTACACTTGGTGATTTTCCCATTCCTAGAATTTCTATTTTCCCGTTTTCGGTTTTTCTACCGACGATACAAGCTATTTTGGTGGTTCCAATGTCTAGCCCTACTACAATTTCTGGTGCATCCATAACTTTATTATTTACCTTTTTGAACAAATTATTTGGTTGTGATATTTAAGACTTATCGTGTCGTAATTATTTAATTCTTGCGGTTTAATCGCTTCCGTATAAAACCGCTTTAATTTTTTTAACTTATTTTCTATATCTTCTGAACTTCCTAGCAATATTCTATTTCTTCCTACTCTTGGAATTAGTTCAAATTCTTTATTTCGATTGACATATATTTGCAATGTCTGAGCTTTTATAAAGTTATCTTTATCGATTGCCAAAGCAACGTCATAAATATTATCTAAAAGATGTAACGCTTTTAAGCTATCATTACTTTTTATTTCTTTTGCATTTAAGACATTAGCACTAGAGTAATAAATATCTCCTGTAAAAACAGGAACTCTGGCTACATAGTTTTGACTAAGTGGCATAGTACCTCCTTCTTCGTCTAAATAAAAACTTACTAATCCATCTACATTAATAATTCTTGCAATCGGGCGATTTTCATTAATATTTAAAACGACAACTCCGTTATTTAATTTTAAAACCTCTACCTCTTTAACGCCTGCTGTTTTTCTAATTTCGTTTTCGATATCAGCAACTTCTATGTCTTTATAAACTGAATTATCTAAAGAATAACCAAGGTTACTAATTTTATCTAAAACTAATTCTTCGGTAATAAACTGATGCCCATCCTCTTGTATAATATTTACTTCTGGAGCACGACAAGGAATAGCCGAATATGAATAATCGACAAATACCAACAAGATAAGCACCACTAATGTGAATGCCGACCAACTCAATATTTCAACTCCTTTTTTCATTTGTTTAGATATTAGACTCAAGACGGTAAGATTCAAGACTTTCTTTTATTGGATTGACCAATGTATCGATATCTCCTGCTCCTAAGGTTAATAGAACTTCTATGTTTTTTATATTTAATTTCTTAATTAATTCTTCTTTTGTTACTAATTCTTTCTTTTCTATTGTTATATTTTCCAACAACATTTGAGAAGTAACTCCTTCAATTGGTAATTCTCTTGCTGGATAAATATCTAATAAAAACAATTCATCTAATAGACTTAAACTTTCGGAGAACTCGTTTGCAAAATCTCTAGTCCTTGTATATAAATGTGGTTGAAATACTCCTGTAATTTTTTTAGCTGGATACATCATTCTCACCGAACTAATACAAGCTTTTAATTCTTCGGGATGATGTGCATAATCATCGATATAAATAACATCATTCGTTTTTACTTGATATTCGAATCTTCGTTTTACGCCCTTAAAAGTTGCTAAACCATTTTTTATTTTATTTTCGGAAAGCTGTAATAACTCTCCCACAGCAAAGGCTGCAATTGCATTTTCAACATTGTGTAAACCAGGTAATCCTACCTTTACATTTTTTACTAACTGAGTTGGTGTTTGAACATCAAAAGAATAGATACCGTCTATAATCTGGATATTGACCGCATAATAATCCGCTTTTTCAGTAGCTGAATAAGTCACAATATTATCACTATTTAAATTCAATCCTTTTCTTAAAACTAAGGTTCCATTTTCTGGTAGCTTGTTTACATAATCCTGAAAAGAAGTTAACAAACCGTCATGTTCATTATAAATATCTAAATGATCAGCATCTGTAGATGTTACAACTGCAATATTTGGCGAAAGCGTTAAAAAAGAACGGTCATATTCATCCGCTTCAATAACTGTAGCTTTTGCTTTATTAGAAAAAACAAAATTTGATTTAAAATTAGAACTAATACCGCCTAGAAAAGCATCGCAAGAATAACCTGAATCATCTAACAGATAAGCAATCATAGTAGAGGTTGTCGTTTTTCCATGTGTTCCAGCAACTCCAATCGTAAAAGATTTTTGTGTAATTAAGCCTAAAATTTCTGACCGTTTTAATATTGTAAAACCATTCTCACGAAAGAAATTCAACTCATCATTGTCCTCTGCAATTGCAGGAGTATAAATAACCAAAGTATCATTGTGCTTGTGACTTTTCGGAATTTCATTTATTGCATCCTCAAAATGAATCATACATCCTTCGTCTTCCAACGCATCGGTTAAAGGCGTAGAATTTCGGTCATAACCAGCAACGCTCGCATCTTTTGACAAAAAGTAACGTGCAACAGCACTCATTCCGATACCTCCGATACCGACAAAATAAACGTTATGTATATTATTCAAATTCATTTTTACGCACAATAATTAGTGCTTTTATTTTTTTATTATTGACAAGACTTCTTTTGCTATATCTATTGCTGCATTTGGCTTACCAAGTAAAGTTATATTCTTTACTAAATCAGCTTGAAGCACCTCGTTATTGAGCAAATCGAGTACAGTCGGGACCAAGTTCGTAATAGATTCGACGTCTTTGACAAGCAGTGCCGCGTTTTTATTAACAAGCGATTGGGCATTCTTTGTTTGATGATCTTCTGAAACATTTGGAGAAGGAACTAAAATACAAGGTTTTTTGACTAAACATAATTCACTGACAGACAGTGCTCCAGCTCTACTAATCACAACGTCAGCAGCTGCATAAGCTAAATCCATTTTTGAAATAAAAGGCATTGCGTGAATGGAATTATTCCCATTTTTCTTTGCTTCTTTTTGCATTTCGACATCGTAAATCTTTCCTGTTTGCCAAATTAGTTGAACATTTTCTTTATTGATTAAATCAAAATTCTTTTTTATACTATCATTTAAAGTTCTTGCGCCAAGACTTCCGCCTATTATAAGTATCGTTTTTTTAGTTGAATCTAAATTAAAATAATGGATTGCTTCTTCTCTTTTTTGAGAAACGTCTAATATGTCTTTTCGAACAGGATTTCCTGTAATTATTATTTTATTTTTATCGAAAAAACGTTCCATGTTATCATAAGCAACGCAAATTTTACTCGCTCTTTTCGCTAAGAGTTTATTTGTTACTCCTGCATAAGAATTTTGCTCTTGTAAAAAGGTTGGAATTTTCAAACGCTCTGTCATTTTTAACGTCGGACCACTAGCGTATCCGCCAACACCTACAGAAATATCAGGATTAAAATCTTTCACGATTTGTTTTGCCGCTAGTAAACTTTTAATCAATTTGAAAGGAAATGCTAAATTTTTAAGCGTCAGTTTTCGTTGAAAACCAACAACCTCCAATCCTTTTATTTTATATCCCGCAGCAGGAACTTTTTCCATTTCCATTTTTCCCTTTGCTCCAACAAAAAGTATTTCGACAGATGGTTCTAATTCTGCAATTGCATTCGCGATGGCTATTGCAGGATAAATATGCCCTCCTGTTCCTCCTCCACTTATTATAATTCTTGGTGATTTCATTTTAATTAAATTAGCTAACTAGCCGATTAAAAAATTAGCCAATTAAGATTACAAACAGCTTAAGCAACTGCCTTAGCATTTTTCTTTTTCTTCACTTCCTCGTCTTTATAAACGGTTCTACTTATATTTAAAATAATTCCGATAGAAATACAAGTAAACAAAATAGACGTTCCTCCCATACTAATCAGCGGTAAAGCTTGACCAGTTACAGGTAGTAAACTGACACCAACTCCCATATTAATAAAAGCTTGAAAGACGAGTGAAAAACTTAAGCCAAAAGCCATATACCCTCCAAATTTACTATTCGTCTTCGTCATTATTTTGATGGAACGAAATAGAAAAATAAGATAAAGAAGCAACATTCCTATACCGCCAATTAGAGAGCCAAAATCCTCAATAATAGAAGCATAAATAAAATCGGATTGAGCAGAGTACAAATTATTTTTGATATCTCCTTTCCCTGGTAACTTCCCTAAAAGTCCACCTGTAGAAACCGCCATTTTCGCCATATTCGCTTGGTAATTTTCCTTTGAATTTCGAGGAGAAGTACTACCGTGGAAAAATTCTACCAATCTAGTTTGCCAAGTTCCCACTCGAGGTAATAAACCGGGAGAAGCAGCATTTAAGGCTAACAACAAACTAAAAAACACTAAAGCGGCTCCGACAACCCCCAATAGATGTTTAATGGCTACACCCCCAACAAATAGAAGTACAAAACAAACCACAAATAGCATTGCTGCAGTAGAAAAATCAGCAGGAAGAATTAATAAACAAATCGCTCCAATTGGGACTAATAAAGGAAGTAAGCCTGCTTTAAAATCCTTTATGACATCGCCTTTTTGCTTAATCGCTAACAATCTAGCGAGGTAAACCACTAAAACAATTTTAGCTAAATCAGAGGGCTGAAACCCCATAATCCAACGCTGAGCAGAATTGACTTCTTTTCCTATAATAAGTGTCACAAATAATAAAATAGCTGAAATCCATATTCCCAACTGAGAGAGCCTAGAAAAAAACTTAAAATTAAAATGCTGTAAATATAACATCGTTACAATTCCTAGTACAAGAATTGCAACATGTTTGAACCAAAAGGAAGTCGCATCTCCATCGTTGATACGGTAAGCTAAATTTGAACTAGCACTCAATGCCATGACACTTGAAAAAAGTGTTAGCAAAATAACAACCGCCCAAATTACACGATCTCCTTTTAAATATTTTTCTAATTTAATTTGCATTATTACTACTTTAAACCTTTTACCAATTCGTTAAAATATAGACCTCGTTCTTTATAATTAGCAAAAGGATTTTTACTTGAACAAGAAGGAGAAAATAAAATTACATTATTTCTTCTTTTGAATTCATTTGCAAATTCTACAGCCTCTTTTAATGAACTTTTATGAGCATAATTATCGACAATCCCAGCCAATGAATATTTGATATTTGTTTCATATCCACCGTAACAAACAATTGTTTTAATTTGATACCGAGCCAAACGCTCAAATATAGAATAGTCTTTTTGCAAATCAGATGCTTCAACAATCCAAATAATTGGCTCTTTAAACAAAGACAATGAATAATAACTTGATTCTAAATCTGTTGCTTTAGAATCATTAATCCACTCAACATCATCTTTAAATAAAACAGATTCTAAGCGATAATCCATATCAGAAAAAGAAGCGAGGCTTTTCTTTCTTGCAGCTAATAATTCTTCTTTATATAATTTTATTTTATTCATAATTAAGATTTTATCTCGACATATCGTATTTCATTTCTTTTCTTAGACTAAAGTAAAGGATCAAATAATTTACAATAGACATAATTAAAAACACCATAAAGTGAATCGATGCTATAAACCACAAGACCATAAGCAACGTAGAAATTCCTATTGACAATGAAGGAAAAAGAATAATCCCAAAGAAAAGTAAGAGTGAAAGAACGAAAAAAACAAGTGTTAGCTTTGCTAAATTTTTGACCTTTTTAGATCGATTCATTAATTTTTCATCTCTAAGGTTGGCGTTTTTAATTTCAGCCCCTCTAATATTTGTGTATTCTGCCAAATTGAACAAAGAAGAAAAATAGCCAAAATACATTGTCAAATAGGGTATAATTAAAAATTTAGCAAAAACTCCCAACTGAGGAAATAAAA
>WFNC01000534.1 GCA_015488785.1 Flavobacteriales bacterium
AATTTAGAACCTTTACCTGTCGTTAAATCATACTCTTTATCTCTTGTTATACTACTAACATTAAAACGTTTCATATACGAAGCCTTCGTTTTCCCATCTTGATAAAGCATGTGATAAATCGTACGCTTATCTCCTTTTTTCCAAACGCCAATATGAATAATTCCTTTTCCTACAAATTTTTTGTCAACAACACGAGTGACTAACATTTTACCTGTTTTAAAGAATAGAATAACATCATCAATCTCTGAACATTCAGAAACAAATTCATCTTTTCGAAGTGTCCATCCCATAAAACCTTCTTCTTTATTAACATAAAGTTTTTTGTTTGACACGATTACTTTTTTTGCAGAAATACTATCGAAAGTTCTAATCAATGTTTTTCGTTCTCTTCCTTCTCCAAATTTAGTTTTTAAATCTCTAAAATAATCTACTGCAAATTGAATTAAGTTATCTAATGAATGTTGAACCTCATCAATTCCTTTTAAAATTCGAGCAATAACATCATCTGCTTTATTGGTATCGAATTTAGAAATACGTTTTATCTTTATTTCTGTCAATCGGACAATATCTTCCTCGGTTAAATCTCGGTGAAGAACGATTGCACTTTTCTTTGCATTCTTACGAGAAGGAGTCGATATAAATTTATGCATTCCTTTATCGATAGCATCAATAACTCCTTGCCACGTTTCTTCTTCCTCTATATCTCTATAGATTCTATTCTCAATAAAAATTCGTTCCAAAGAAGCCCAATGCCATTGACCTTCTAATTCTTTTTTCTTAATTTCTAATTCTAACTTTAATAAATCAACCGTTCGATCGGTTGACATTTTAAGCATTTTATTTACACTTAAAAACAAAGGTTGATTACGCCCTTGAATAACCGAAGAATTTGGAGAAATAGAAACTTCACAATAGGTAAATGCATAAAGTGCATCAATCATTTTATCGGGAGAAATTCCAGCAGGAAGATGAATTAAAATCTCAGCTTCTGCGGCTGTATTGTTCTCAATTTTTTTAACCTTTATTTTATTCTTCTCTGTTGCTTTTACTATCGATTCAATAAGTGTATCGGTAGTTGTACCGTAAGGAATTTCATCTATTTTTAATGTTTTATTATCTACCTTTATAATATTGGCTCTCACTCTAATTTTCCCACCTCTCAATCCTTCATTGTAATTGGTAAAATCGGCTTTTCCTCCATGTGGAAAATCAGGGTAAATATCTACTTTTCGACCACGTAAATAATCAATAGAAGCGTCAATTAATTCAATAAAATTATGTGGCATTATTTTACAAGCCATTCCTACAGCAATTCCTTCCGCTCCTTGAGAAAGAACAAGCGGGAACTTGACCGGCAAATGTAACGGTTCTTTATTTCTTCCATCGTAAGAAGATAACCATTCGGTTGTTTTAGGATTGAAAACGACATGCAAAGCAAACTTAGTCAAACGGGCTTCAATATATCTTGGCGCTGCTGCCCCATCACCTGTAAGGGTATTCCCCCAGTTTCCTTGACAATCGATTAATAAATCTTTTTGTCCAATTTGAACCATTGCATCACCAATAGAAGCGTCTCCGTGTGGGTGATACTTCATGGTATTCCCAATTACATTTGCAACCTTATTGTATCGTCCATCATCCAATTCTTTGAGCGAATGTAAAATACGTCTTTGTACTGGTTTTAGTCCATCTTCTACAGCTGGAACAGCTCTCTCCAAAATAACATAAGATGCATAATCTAAAAACCAATCTTCGTATAGTCCTGACAAAGGAATTACATCGGTAGCATCACTTTGAGAATCATTTTCGTCAAAAGTATCTTCACTAAACTCGTCTTCATTTTCTATACTCATAATTCCTTACTTATTTTCTTTCTCCTTTAAACGAAATCTTGTTAAACAAAACCCAACCTCTTTTTGTAGGAATACATTCCTTTAGTTTTATTTCAAACTGTTTCCTTCCTTCCGAAAAAACAATGGTTATATCTGCTCCTGTTACACTATCTTTTTCAAAGTTTTTATAATCGATCCAATCATAGCTTACGTTTTTCCAATCTACATCCTCTCCTTTTATATCTGCTAATGTTTTTGCAATTCCTTTTTTTAATGTAGCTATTCGCTTCTCGTATTTCTCTTTCTTTTTTTCCTTTTTTTTATCCGGCAAATCACTTTTTGCTAATCTTTCTTCAATATCAGAATTGGTCGCTAAATATTTTTTAACGGTTACAGCATCTTCGTTTACAATTGCATTAAACAATAC
>WFNC01000535.1 GCA_015488785.1 Flavobacteriales bacterium
ACCGCAAGATGCAATTAGAAAAAGTAGTGATATAAAAATTCCCATTAGTTTTGTTTCTAATGGGAATACAGTTTGTTTAAAATGGTACATTTTATTTAATGAAAAATGAATTTAATCTTCAATAGCAATAACTCCTAAAATTTCAGGAGCCACTGATTTTAAAGCTTCTTCTAGTCCAGCTTTAAGCGTCATAGGACTCATAGAACATCCTTTGCAAGCTCCGATTAAACGAACTTTCACCATGTTTTCATTTGTTATTTCGACCAATTCCATATCGCCTCCATCACTTATTAAATAAGGTCTAAGGTTTTCTATGGCAGTGTTTACTTTGTGAGTTAATTCTTCCATAAAATTTAAGTTGAGCAAGCAGCTTTTTCGTTTTGAACTTCAACAATTTTTGTAGGGTCAATATTGTTATTTCTCCACTCTACTTGTTGTACCACATTTTTAGCCATTTCTTTAAGCGCTAGCGCAACAGGTGTAGTATCTTGCAATACAGCAGGTCTTCCAACATCTCCGCTTTCTCTCACACTTTGAACCAATGGAATTTGTCCTAATAATGGAACTTCTAATTGAGCAGCCAAATCTTTAGCTCCTTCTTTACCGAAGATAAAATACTTATTATTCGGTAATTCTTCTGGTGTAAACCAAGCCATATTTTCTATAATTCCTAAAACAGGAACATTGATGTTGTCTAACTTAAACATGTTTACTCCTTTTCTAGCATCAGCCAAAGCTATGTTTTGAGGTGTACTAACTATAACCGCTCCCGTTAATGGTAAAGCTTGAACTAAAGTTAAGTGAATATCTCCAGTTCCAGGAGGTAAATCAATTAATAGATAATCTAATTCTCCCCAATCGGCATCAAATATCATTTGTTGCAAAGATTTGGTTGCCATTGGTCCTCTCCAAATTACAGCTTGATTCACATCTGCAAAAAATCCAATTGACAATAGTTTTACACCGTAGCTTTCAATCGGAACTATTTTTTGTTTTCCGTCAACTTCTCTACCCATTGGTTTTTCTTGTTGAACATCAAACATTAAAGGAATAGAAGGTCCGTAAATATCAGCATCAACCAATCCTACTTTGTAACCTTCTTTTACCAATGCTACAGCTAAATTAGCAGTCATTGTAGATTTTCCTACGCCTCCTTTTCCTGAAGCTACAGCAACAAAATTCTTAATATTAGGTAATTTACTATTGGTAGGGTTTTGAATATTTTCGGGTTTTTTCATGACTTCTATTTCACAATTAACCTCAATATCTCCACCTACGGTTCTATTTATTGCAAATTCACAAGCTTCAATCATACGCTTTTTTGCATGCATTGCCGCATTGTTTGTCAACACTTTAAAAGATACCTTTCTTCCTTCTATTTTTAATCCTGTTACAGAACCTAAAGTAACAATATCTTGATTTTTATCAGGATCAGAAACTTTGGATAATGCAATAAGAATGTCTTTTTTTAGAATTTCCATAATTTATTTTTATAGCTTATAGTTAGATTTAATCGATACTCAATTCAATTAGCTTTTTGGGAAAAATAAAGATTCAAAAAAGCTTAAAATTATTTGTTTTGAGTATAAATACAAAAGTACTTCAAATCCCTCACTTTGGCAAATTCATATTGTTATAATACTGCATGAAACTGAAAACATAGTAATTTATTTGTAATAAATATTTTTATTTGGATAGAAACCATTATTTTTACCTGATTACAATCTAATTAAAATCAAAATGAGCTTCAAAAAAACAACTGAGCAGTCATCTAATTATACAAACTTAGAGCGAATGACAACTTTAGAATTAATTGAAAACATTAATAAAGAGGATAAGACAGTTGCTTTTGCTGTAGAAAAAGAAAAACATAAAATTGAGAAATTAGTAGATGCAATTGTATCGAAGATGAAAATAGGAGGAAGATTATTCTACATGGGGGCAGGAACAAGTGGTAGGCTAGGAGTGGTAGATGCTTCAGAATGTCCCCCTACTTTTGGAGTCGAACACGGTTTAGTGATTGGTCTTATAGCAGGAGGAGATAAAGCGATAAGGAGAGCTGTTGAATTTGCTGAAGATAGCGAAAATCAAGGTTGGAATGATTTATTAGAAAATAATATTAATGAGAATGATGTTGTAATTGGAATAGCTGCATCTGGAACAACTCCTTATGTAATCGGAGCGCTTGAAGAATGTAATCGAATTGGAATAGTTACAGGAAGTATAACGTGCAACCCGAATAGCCCTATTGATAAATTGGCTAAATATCCAATTTGTCCAGAAGTAGGACCTGAATTTGTGACAGGAAGTACTAGAATGAAATCTGGCACAGCTCAAAAAATGGTATTGAATATAATTTCGACTACTGTAATGATTAAGTTGGGAAAAGTAATCGGAAATAAAATGGTTGATATGCAATTGAGTAATCTAAAATTGGTTGATCGAGGAACTAAAATGGTTATGCAAGAAATAGAGGTAGAATACGAAAAGGCAAAGGAGTTATTATTGGAGCAGGGGAGTGTAAGAAAAGCAATTGAATTTTTTAATAAAATAAAATAGAGTGAATCTTTTATAATTTATTGCTTTATCATTTCATTATTCCAAAATTCGAACAATACAATCTAATCGAATCATTGTATTGTCTGGTAAGATTAAGAATTCCTCTTTCTCTTTTGTCGTTTTTAGTCCTTTTATATTTGTGTTTAATATGATTTCCTCATTTTGCTTTTGATAGATAATAATTACTTTTTTTCTTAATGAAGCATAAGTTTCGATTTGATCATAAAAATCACAACTAACTTTTTTGTAAGGTAAAAGCTTTTCATTATTCAAATGTCTTGCTGTGTCTCTGTTTGTCTTTTTATATAAATTCTTTTCAAGCGCTTTTTCTAAGTCAATTCCTGTTTGATTGGCTAAACAAATCAGAACAAATAATACATCGGCAAGTTCATCACCCAAGTCTTTGTTTTTGTCTGATTCTTTCTCCGATTGTTCACCATATCTACGTGCAATTATACGAGCAACTTCACCAACTTCTTCTGTTAGCATAGCCATATTAGTTAACTCAGAAAAATAGCGAACGCCAACCTCTTTTATCCATTTATCGACAAGGTTTTGAGCTTCTTTAATTTCCATTTAGACTAGTTTTTTTGAAAAACTTGATAAGACTTTTTATTATCATTGATTACAATTAGTAAATAACTACCTGTTTCAAGGTTGGATACATCAAAAGTAGTTTTTAATTGTCCATCAAAAATAAGTCTTCCAGATAAATCCATTATTTGCATCAATCCATTATTGAAAGGAGTAGTAATATTGATTAAGTTTTTAGCAGGATTAGGAAAAATAGAGAATTCAAAATCATTATTTTCAGCTATTGTAGTTGCGTTAACTTCGAAATATTTAGCATTTGAAATTTGTCCACCTTGCTCTGTAATGCTTAAAATTGGAGCTCCTACTCCAGCAACAAACCATTCGTAAATGTGTTGAACAGGTCTATCAAAAGCTACACCAGGTAAAGGTATTGGCTGTTCTGTTTTTAAAGTGTCTCTTTGGTAAAGTGTGGTTTTTACTCGAATACTTTGGGCATAAGTTTGATTAGGAGTTGTGACTTCTCCCCATCCGTCCACTTCAACTTTTCGTTCAATCCATTGCCCATAAGTTCCCATATTTGGAACATCTAATAAATAATCTGCAGAAGTAGAATCTGTTGTTCCAAAAGTCATTGGCAACGGATAAAGTTGATCAATTGTGTTATATTTTATTGAAGCTGGGATTCCATTTATATTTGCTCCAAAACCAACCATTTCTAATGAAGAATTATTCTTTTTATGATAATTAAAAACTTCAGATATGGTAACAACATTGAAAGCGTTTATTTCTTTACCTTTAATAGCATAATTAGCTTTATAATTAGGTGTAAATGGATTATTGAAATATAATTGATAAGCTATTGAGGTAGAACCAACAGAAACATAAATAATTGTATCGAAAGAAGTATGTGCGATATTTGAATAATCCCAAGTTTGATTCGCTCCCGTTGTCGAAACATCTATTCCTACTGTTGTAGCAAGACTGTAAATGTAATTATCTCCACTGTTTGGAAAATTTGATTTTCCAATTGTGATTTGAGCATTAAAAATAAAAGGAATGCTGAATAAAGTAAGTAAAATTGATTTCATATTATAGTTAGATTTAGTTAAAAGTACATAAAAAAAATGAAAGAGGCTAAGCTTTTATTAAATTCTAAAATAGTTTTAGCTTGGGGCTTTAATTTGGAGCGAGTGTTTTTCTCTGAATTCACTATATAAGGATTGAAATTCTTTTAATAAGAAATAAGTTTCGTTTAAAATTATCGGTGTAGAGTTCAATGGAAATCAAAATTATTTTGCTAATTGTTACTTCTTAATAAACTTAATTGTTTCAAATGTTGTCTTCAAAAAATAGACTCCACTAGGAAGCTTTTCAATATTTAGGTAAGCTTTATTTTCAGAAATTAAGTTTAAGTCAATTAATTCAATCTTGTTTCGTCCTAAAAAGTCATAGATTTTAATTGTTTTTAAAGGAGTGTTCTTAGATGTTATATAAATGAAATCTTTTGCTGGATTAGGATACAAATTTGATTCAGAATTATGTTTCAATTTGATTGATTTAATAGCAGAATAGGAATAATCGCCATTAAAATCGACTTGTTTTAAACGATAATAACTTAAACCATATAAAGGGGTAGGGTCAATTGTTTTATAATCTATTACAGAATTAGAATTTCCGGCAGCTTCTACTTTTTCAATTGTATTCCAATTTTCAGCGTCAATTGATCGCTGAACTTCAAAGTAATCATTGTTAATTTCAGATTCGGTTATCCAATCAATCAATATTGAATTTTCAGAAAG
>WFNC01000536.1 GCA_015488785.1 Flavobacteriales bacterium
ATTGACAACGTAAACACAATATTAAACGATGAGTTGAACGGAGGTTATATTTTCGAACAGAACCTAATCGATCGTGTAATGATTTCATTAGATGGAACCGACAATAAATCAAAATTGGGAGCAAATGCCATTTTAGGAGTTTCTTTAGCTGTAGCAAAAGCGGCTGCACAAACAGCAGGTTTACCATTGTACAGGTATGTTGGAGGAGTAAACGCCAACACAATGCCAGTTCCAATGATGAATATTTTGAATGGAGGGTCACACGCCGATAACAAAATAGATATTCAAGAATTTATGGTTATGCCATTCGGAGCTAGTTCTTTTAGTGAAGGATTAAGAATGGGGACAGAAATTTTCCACACCCTAAAAGGAGTTTTGAAAGACAAAGGAATGAGTACTAACGTTGGAGACGAAGGAGGTTTTGCACCAAACTTAGGGTCAAACGAAGAAGCAATTGAAGTTGTATTACAAGCCATCGAAAAAGCAGGGTACAAACCAGGCGAAGACGTTTACATCGCATTAGATGCTGCAGCTTCAGAATTTTATAACAAAGAAGACAAAAAATATCATTTTGAGTCAACAGGAGATATTCTTACTTCAGACGATATGGTTAACTTTTGGTCAGACTGGCAAAAGAAATACCCAATCGCATCCATAGAAGACGGATTAGACGAAGACGATTGGGCAGGTTGGAAAAACATGACACAAAAGCTAGGCGATAAAGTGCAAATAGTAGGTGACGATTTATTTGTAACCAATGTAAAACGATTGCAACAAGGAATAGATGCAGAAACAGCCAATTCAATCCTCGTCAAAGTAAATCAGATAGGAACACTAACCGAAACTATCGATGCAGTCAACCTCGCTCACCGAAACGGATACACGTCAGTAATGAGTCACAGAAGTGGAGAAACCGAAGATACAACCATCGCCGATTTAGCAGTAGCACTCAACACAGGTCAAATAAAAACAGGTTCAGCATCACGTTCAGACCGTGTAGCAAAATACAATCAGTTATTAAGAATAGAACAAGAATTAGGAAAAATGGCTTACTACCCAGGTAAGAATTTTAAATTTATTTAGGGCGTTTATACGGGCTGTCCGTTTGTAGTTTTTGTTTTTAAATAAGTATACTCAATGCTAATAGCTTTTTGGGGAGTTTGAAGAATTTATTTTTTTCAAGGCTTAGGCGTAAAATCTTGTTGTAACTGGTTACTACAAGATTTTACAACGACGGCATTGGGAAAAAGAAAGATTCAAAAAACCGAAAAGCTGTTAGTATTGAGTATGACTAACCCAAAAAGGAGCTTCTAAAGTCGCTCTTTTTGGCCAAGATATACTAATTTTAAAAACAAAAAGCTATCACTACCATCCCTAACGCAAAAATCTATATATTTGCATTCTGAAACCAAAATATAGCTTGATTTCAGAGTTCTATTAATGGCCCAGTAGTTCAACTGGATAGAATACCAGATTTCGGCTCTGGCGGTTGGGGGTTCGACTCCCTCCTGGGTCACTAGGCGAAAAGCTTCATCATTTGATGAAGCTTTTTCTATTTTGGTTTATTAATACATATTTTGGTTTGCTCCTATTTCTCTAAGATAAAAAAAAACAGTATTTAAACCGCTTGAATCATTGTTGCTGTTGATTCTTATTCTCTTATCTTTTTTATAAAAAAATGTATTTTCTAATGCTTATTTAATTGATTCGCTTAAAATATTATCTATTATCATGAATGATAAATGCCTATAATTTCTTACCTTTATATAGTTGTTTATACGTAAAATAAGCAATGTTTACGCGGGTGTTTTTTTCTAAAAGACATTTCAATATTATGAAAAACTAAATAGATATGAAAGATATAATATTATACCCTACAGATTTTTCCCAATGCGCCGAAAATGCTTTGTCGCACGCATTAAGAGTAGCAAAAGTATTGAATTGTAAAATACAAATAGTTCATTCTTTAGATTTTGAACAAAAAGACATGACAACACTTTCGTTAATCGAAAAAGTAAAAAAAGAAGCAGAATTAAAAATTCAAGAACTAAAAGATAAGTGTATTAGTCAAGACGTGGAATGTGACGTTAGTTTACCTAATGGAAAGCTTAGTATTTGGGTTGCTGAGTATGTTTCTAAAGAAAAGCCCTTGTTAGTCGTTATGGGGACTACAGGAGCAAGTAATATTAAAAATAAAATATTTGGAAGTACGACTTACTCGATTATTAGAAGTACAAATATTCCTGTCTTGGCAATTCCAGAACAGGTAGAAACAAAAGTATTTTCTCATTTCGTTTTATCTTCTGATTATAAAGAAAAAGATGTTGATGCAGTTCAATTTTTAGTTCGTTTAGCAAAACCTACAAAAGCTAAGATTGATGTCGTTCATATTTTAAACAACGAAGCCTCAAAAAAAGCAAACACACAAAAACTACTTGATAACCTAAAACAAAGAATCGAATTGACCGAAGACTACGAAAACATTCAGTATCATTTATTGTATAGCGAAAGTAGAATAGAAAGGTTACAAACTTTGATAAAAGAAGAAAATACAGCTATTTTAACGTTAGTCATGGAAAAGCAAAGTGCGTTAGGAAGGTTGATTTTCGGAAGCTTAACCGACAAAATGGTGCATCATGCAAATATTCCATTATTGGTATTTCCGAACGAGTAATGGAGTCCTATTTATAATTTGAGTGCTGACTTTTTTTTAAAACTTGAATTCAAGAGATCAAGTAATTTAAGTTAAAAATAGGAATAGAATATTTTTGAAAGCTAGTTTTAGATTATCCTAAAACTAGCTTTTTTTTAAATTCTAACCCCAACAACACAAACATCATCAATTTGAACTTCCTTACCTTTCCAAGTTGTAAAGTTTAAATCTACCAATGTTTTTGTTTTTTTCATTGGTTGGTTTTGATTTTGAGTCAGTAAGTTTTTAAAACGTTTGGACATAAACTTCTTGTTTCGGTCGCCTCCAAATTGGTCAGCATATCCATCAGTAAATAAATAAATTTCATCTCCTTCTTTAACTTCTATTTTGTGTAATTCAAAAGGAAGTTGTTGTGTGGCATGTAAGCCAATTGGTTGTTTGTCCCCTTTTATTTCAAATAAGTTAGAAATACCATTTTCATTTGTAAAATTAGGTTCAACTTGAACTCCATTTACAATTAGTCTTTCTTCCGAATGTCTAACAATCCAAACAGGGTTTTGAGCTCCAGAGAAGTATAGTGTCTGTTCTTTTTTATTGTAAGAACAAAAAGATAAATCCATACCATCTTTTATTTTAGAGTTTGGTAAGTGTTGTCCAAGTGTAACTTGCAATGTTTTATTTAATTCATCCAAAATTTCGTTTGGCATTAACAATTCCTTTAAATGAAAAATTTCGTTGTACAGAATTGTCCCAATCAGAGAAATAAACGCGCCTGGAATGCCGTGCCCTGTAGAATCTGCTACACAAAATAAAACGGTGTCATCTTTTTCTTCCCACCAGTAAAAATCTCCACTAACAATATCTCTAGGTTGATAGAAAAGAAATGAATCTGCGATGTAATCTGTTATTTCTTTTTCAGGAAGTACAGCTTCTTGTATTAGTTTTGCATAATCAATACTTTGTTTTATTTCTTTATGTTGTTCTTCTATGTGCTCTTTTTGAATTACGATTTGAGAACTTTGAACTTCTATTTTTTCTTTTTCTTCTTCTATTACTTGAGTTGCTTTTTTTATTTTATACTCTAATTTCTCTTGTGTTTTTATTAGTTTTTTGAATTTCCACCTAATGATTAAACCTATAATTAATAAAATCATTAAAATAGAAAAAGCAATAAACCATGGATTTAGCCAAAATGGTGGTTGTATATTAAATTGAATCGTCAATGGTATTCTATTCCATATTTTATTGTTGTTAGAACTTATTATTTTTAGTTCATAATTTTTAGGTGACAAATTGGTAAAGTTCAAGAAAGTTCTATCAGTTGGAGCGGACCATTTATTACTAAACCCTTTCAAAAACCACTTGTATTTTACTTTATTTGGCGCATTTAAATCAATACCAATAAATTCTAAAGAAATATTATTACTGGCATAATCAATTTTGATGTGCTCTAAATTGTGTTCGTATCTGTTTATATTTTCTTTGTCAGATGTGTACGCGCTAAACTTCAAGAGTTGAATAACTGGAGCCTTATTTTCTATTGAATATTGGATTGGAGAAGAATAACTAAAACCATTAACTGTTCCAATCATTAAATCGTTATTCTTATTCAACAATAAAGCATTTTCCAATATTTCAACACCTTCTATTCCTTCGTTTTTGCCATAGGATTCTATGTTTTTGATTTTATATTCATGGTCAAATTCAATCTTATCAATTCCCTTTTCACTTCCTATCCATACGGTTTCATTTTCGCTTATTTCTATTGCATAAATATTATTAGATGATAAATGATTTTTCTTGTTGTAATTTTTGACAGGAATCGTAGTCTCAAAAACTGGATTATCAATCATGAAAAGTCCTGTAGCGTTTGTTCCAATCCAAATTTTATTTTCCTTTATTTTTATGCTTGTAATGTTTTTAATTTCTTTTTCGAAACTAGGTTTAATAAAAGTTCCGTTTTTTAGTTTTATTCGAACGCCTCCAAATCGATATCCAATCCAAATATTACCTTTGCTATCTTTTTTCAAAGATGAAATATCTGTTGTATTTATAGCGATGTCATTGTGTAGTGTTACTACAAATTCTTTCGGAAAACGAGAAAAAACAATTTTATTTAAACCTTCGTCTGTTCCTGCCCAAAAAGTGGTTGCATCTTCTTGCAGTATGCAGTAAACTTCTTCTCCAAACAAGCCTTCTTTACTTGTAATCAATGTTGTGTCTTCAAAGTTAGCGGTAATAGCAATCCCTTTTTTAGTTCCAATCCATAATTTTCGATGTGAATCTTCGAGTATCGAGAAGACTCTATTGTGTGGAATACCATTTTCTACTGTATAGTTTTTGATGTCTTTAATAATACCGTCTTCTGTTTTAAAAGAGGATACTCCATCA
The DNA here is from genome assembly GCA_015488785.1 of Flavobacteriales bacterium. GTDB lineage: Bacteria > Bacteroidota > Bacteroidia > Flavobacteriales_D > Parvicellaceae > S010-51. The sequence continues at coordinate 5,045 of WFNC01000536.1, forward strand.
AAAGTTCCTGCGATTATATTTCCATTTCCTTTCTGAGTAATCGAAAGTATTTGATTGCTTATAAAATGGTCACTTTTGAAGTAAGTTACAAAATCTTCAGGGTTAAAATTATTAATACCTCCATAGTATGTCGCAAACCAGAGCGTCCCCTTATTATCGAGCAGAATATCTCTTATTCGTTCATTAGTAAGTCCATTAGCTGTATTTATATTAAGAAAACTATTGTGAATAAATAAGCTGATACCTGTTCTTGTTCCGATCCAAATGTTGCCAACATTATCTTCGCAAATAGCTCTTACTCGATTACTAATTAATCCTGATTTTGAATTATAAATTTTTATTTTATCATTTTTAAATCGAACAAGTCCTTCTTGTGTTCCGATCCACATGTTGTTTTTAGAGTCTTGTAAAAATGAAAGTATTCTTTGATGTGGCAGTTCATCATTTCTATGAAAAGGGACTAAGGTTTTATTTCGTAATCGTAAAACTCCTTCCTCTGTGCCAATCCAAATTTTAGAATTCAAATCTTTATATATCGTTCTTATTTTTTTTAAATAAGGTGCATTGTCTCTTGTTTTTAGTGTTTCAAATACCGAGTCTTGTAAAAAACAGACACCTGCTTTTGTTCCTATTATTAAACTTCCATTCTTAGTTTCTTCTATTGCTCTTATGTAGTTGTGTGGCAAACCATCTTGAGTGGTGTATGTTTTAATTGTTTTACCGTCATATTTGCAAAGTCCTTGTGTTGTTCCGAACCAAATATAACCTTTAGAATCTTCGAACAAAGCACGTACTTTTCGAGAAGGAAGCCCATCTTCTAAATCGAGGGTAATCATATTTTTTCCGTCAAATCGAGCTACGCCTCCTCCGTCTAATGAAATCCATAAAAAACCCTTACTGTCTTGCATGAGCGAATAAGCTCCAGATCTTGGTAAGCCTTGTTCTACCGAAATTTTTTTAAAATTATAATGTTGCGCATCAACTATACTAACTATAAAGTTGAACAGTAGTACTAAGATTAAATAATATTTAGAGGATTTTTTTTTCACTTAATTTAAAGATAATAAAAAGGAATTAATACCGTCAACTACTTTGCCTTTTTCTTCAATAAAACTCATGTGACCACTGTTTTTTAATTCTAAAAGGGAACTATTACAGTTCGTTATTTGTTTTCCGATTAAATGATATGGAATCGTATTGTCGTAAATACTTGAAATAAATAAAATGGGTGTTTTTATTTTAGAAAGATGTGCTAATGTTTCTTTTCGGTCTCGCATTGAAATCAAGAAGTCTTTTAAAGTGTCTTTGCTTATTTTTTTTGCCTTTTGTTGAATTTGTTCTATTTCTACTGATAAATTTTTTATGTTTTCTTGTAAGAATAAACTTTCGATTAAGCTTTTAGTAAAGTTTGGAGTACTAATATTTATCGCTCTTATTGCTTTATCTCTATCTTGTTTTTTTTCTTCAGAATCAGCAAGCAACGAGCTATTGATTAAAACAATTTCTGAAACAAGATTTGGAATTTGAACAGCAAGACTTCCAGCGATGTATCCACCAACTGAATGTCCCATTATACAAAGGTTTTCTAACTCTAATTCTTTAATTATTTCTCCTATGTTTTTAGCTATGTCATCAATTTTGTAAGAATGGTTTTCGCTTGATTTTCCATGTCCTGGTAATTCGATTAATAATAAGCCATATTTCTCAGAAAGTGATTTTAAGATTGAACCCCATATTTGATTCGACCCTAAAAAGCCATGAATTAAAACAAGTGTTTTTTTCTTGTCCTTGCTCTTTATATGTTCATAATTTAGCGATTCTACCTTCATATTTCTTAACTTTGTTACAAATGTATTAACTTGAGTGTAATATACTCAATGCTATTAGCTTTTTTGGGAATTTGAAATATTTTTTTCAAAACTATGAAGCTATTTAAGTTGAATATTTTACTAATTTAACTATAAAATGAAAGAGATAGAAAATTCTAAAATATGGAAGTTACTTGAGCAAGTTCCAGATCCAGAAATTCCAGTTTTATCTGTTGTAGATTTGGGCGTAGTAAGAAGTATTGTTCAAATGGAGAATAAAATTGTTATTACGATTACTCCAACTTATTCTGGCTGTCCTGCAATGAATCAATTTGAAGCAGATATCAAACAGAAGTTAAACGAAAATGGTTTTTCTAATGTTAGTTTAAAAACAACTTATGATCCTGCTTGGACTACGGATTGGATTACAGCTGAAGCAAAAAACAAACTCGAAAAATTTGGAATAGCTCCTCCTCAAGAAAAAACGACTGACAAAAACTTTATCCTTGGAGAACCTCCTGTTGTTCGTTGTCCGCAATGTAAATCGGTAAATACTAAAATGATTAGTCAGTTTGGTTCTACAGCTTGCAAATCACTTTATCAATGCAACGATTGTAAAGAGCCTTTCGATTATTTTAAATGTTTGTAATATAAAATATTAAATTAATCTTTCCGTTTTATACTCAGACCATAAAGTTTATTGGTTTTAGTATAACGAAAAAAAGAATATAAAAAGAAACCGAATGACTAAAATAATCTATTTACTAATCATCATTGTCAGTTTTTCTTCATGTAAGAAATATAAATTTCGAAAACAAAAGAAAAAATGGATAAAAGAAGCGTTTGAAGTTTTGAGCAGTAATAAATATCCAAGAATAAAAGCGATTTCTTGGTGGAATGAAAATTTCGATGGTTCTATTCTTAGAATAGACGGCTCTAAGAAAAGTCTAAAAGCATATCGTAAAGGAGTAGCTAATGATATTTTTATTACTTCAGCTGTTTTTAATAATCAAAAATTAGTTTCTTCCAATGGTATTTATCATTCAGCTTATCCCGATTTTGGAGGGACAGAAGATCAAGTCTCGGCAAGTCGAATTTTAGAATTTGAAGAACTTGCAGAAAAAAAAATAACATGGGCGTATTTTTCGAATAATTGGTACAACTCCATTGCGTTTCCGTTATCATCAGTTTCTATTATTCACAACGCTGGAAAAGTTCCTTTTGTAAGAATGATGCCTCGAACAGATTTTGATGAAGGAGGTCCAGATGAAAATTATACCATGCAAAAAATTCTTAATGGAGATTTTGACGCTCAGTTGACGCAATGGGCAATTGATGCTTCAAGTTTAAGTTATCCAATTTTAGTTGAGTTTGGAACAGAGGTAAACGGAAATTGGTTTCCTTGGAACGGAGAGTTTAATGGAGGGGGAGAAAAGACGAATTACGGAGATCCTAATTTAGCCGATGGTCCCGAAAGGTTTCGAGATGCCTATCGTCACATTATCGATATTTGTAATGCAAATGGAGCAGACAACATCACTTGGTTTTTTCATGCAGATGCATACAGCTCCCCCGAAACAGAATGGAACAAATTGGAGAATTACTATCCTGGTGACAATTACATTGATTGGCTGGGGGTTAGTGTTTACGGACCTCAAACAAGAGATGCTGATTTCCAATCTTTCTCAGAAATTATGGATGATGTATATCCGTCAATAACCAGTTTATCCAACAAGCCGATAGCTATTTTAGAATTTGGAATTACAGAATAAAAATCTAATTTGACGACATCAATTTAGTTATTGAATTCAAGTCACAAAAGCATCATCTGTGTTAAGTAATAATTGTTCCATGACAAATATAGGGTTTTCATATAGAAAACTTTTTCACAAAGGTATTTAGGAATAAAAAAGGCACAACGTAACAAAATTACGTACTAAGAAACTATCTTTGAATTATGGCTAAAACAAAATCGGCGTATTTCTGTCAAAACTGTGGAACAGAATCAGCAAAATGGTTGGGCAAGTGCCCTGGATGTAATGAGTGGAACACAATGGTCGAGGAGATTATTCAAAAAGAGGATAAAAAAGATCGTATTCTTTTGGGAGATTCCTTTAAGAAAAATACAAAGCCTCATCATATTGCAGAAATAAAACCATTAGAAAACAGAAGGCATAAATTATCTAACAATGAGTTTAATCGAGTGTTGGGAGGAGGAATTGTTGTCGGTTCATTAACATTAATTGGAGGAGAACCAGGAATTGGAAAGTCCACATTATTGTTGGATTTAGCACTTAATAGTAACCTCAAAGTATTGTATGTTTCTGGTGAAGAAAGTGAGGAGCAAATAAAAATGAGGGCAGACAGAATTCCTCATAAAGAGTCTGCCTGTTTTTTGTTGACGGAAACAAATACGCTTAATATTTTGCAACATGCAAAAAACTTAGCACCCGATTTAATTATCATCGATTCTATACAAACGCTACAAACTCCCTCTATCGAATCAAGTCCTGGTAGTATTTCTCAAGTTAGAGAATGTACCGCCGAAATGATGCGTTATGCTAAAGAAACAGGTATTCCTATTATATTAATTGGGCATATAACCAAAGATGGTGGTATTGCAGGACCCAAAGTGTTGGAACATATGGTCGATACGGTACTTCAATTTGAAGGGGATAGAAACCATTTGTATAGATTGCTTAGAGCGATTAAGAATAGATTTGGAAGTACTAACGAACTCGGTATTTTTGAAATGACAAGCACAGGCTTGAAAGAAGTTGAAAACCCATCGGAGATAATGATTACCAATCACGAAGGCGATTTAAGTGGTATTGCTGTTGCCGTTACAATGGAAGGAACTAGACCAATGCTAGTTGAAATTCAAGCGTTAGCGAGTACGGCAGCGTACGGAACTCCTCAGCGTTCTGCTACAGGTTTTGACTTAAGAAGGTTAAATATGTTGTTGGCTGTTTTAGAAAAAAAATGTGGTTTTAGAATTGGTCAAAAAGATGTTTTCTTGAACATCACGGGAGGAATTAAAATTGATGATCCCTCTATTGATTTGGCTGTTGTTTGTGCAATATTGTCTTCTAATGTTGACTTGAGTATTGAAAATAAAACCTGTTTTGCTGGGGAAGTAGGTTTGTCAGGCGAAATTAGGCCTGTTCCAAGAATAGAACAACGAATATATGAAGCCGAAAAATTAGGTTATCAACGGATCTTTATTTCAAAACATAATAAAGGTATTGAGCAAGTAAATTATAATATAGAATTAATTTTTGTTGGTAAAGTTGAAGATGTACTAAGGGATTTGTTTGGTTAATAGTTTTTACAAACAACGTTATAAAATATAAAATACGATAAGCGGTTTGGTTTGAGTGTATAATTATTTATATTTGTAAGAATTATGCGAACAGTAACAAAAATTAAACATCCTAAGTTAGATGTTAGTATTTATTTACGAGAAAATAAATACATAGTAAAAATAGTGCTAGATCAATATGAGCAAGTATTTCGGTTGAGCCAAACCGATGTAATGGGAATGGAAGACATGGAAGCTTTGGTTTCTAAAGAATTCTTAGATAAAGTTTATATGCGTTTTGTAGATATGAGTAAAGACTTTGGTGATGCATTTAGAAAAATTAATTTAGCTTAAACAATGAACACAAAAACATTAACTTACATAAATATTGCTTTAATAGTAGCTGTTATCGTATTATTTGGAATGCAATTAAGCAACGGTTGTTGCAAAAAGGAGGAAGCAAAAGAGAGTCCTGTTGTAGAAGAAGAGGTTGTAATAGAAGAAGTAACAGCCGTACCAGTTGGAGCAATAAAAGTCGCTTATGTCAACAGCGATACTGTTGCAAAATACTATCAATTCTCTAAAGATATTACAGCGAAACTAAAAGAGAAACAAGCTTCGGCTCAATATAAGTTGAAGTCTCTTTATTCAAAATACGAAGCCGAACGTGCTGATTTTGAAAAGCAAGCGCCTATCATGAGTCAAACCGAAATGCAACGAAAAGCACAAGAAATCGGGGTGATGGAGCAGGATATTATGCAAAAAGAACAAAAACTTTCTGCAAAATTGAGTGAGACAGAAATGAAAGTTACCAACGACTATGTTTACAAAACAAATGATTTCATGCAGGAAATAGGCGAAAGCTTAGGCTACGATTACGTCATGAGTTATAGAATCGGAGGTCCAATGCTTTATGCTAATCCAAATTTAGATATAACCAACGAAGTTGTTGAAAAACTGAACGAAGTTTACAAAAAAAGTAAAGAAACGAAGCAACCATCTAATTAGAAAACGATTTATAGATATAATGGAGTTTACAGCAGAACAAATAGCAGGTTTATTAGGTGGAACAATTGAAGGTAATGCACAAGCGAAAGTGAGTGACATGGCAAAAATTGAAGAAGGACGTGAAGGAACAATAACCTTTCTCGCAAATCCTAAATACGAAGCATTCATTTATACAACCAAAGCCTCAATCGCATTAGTAAACAATTCTTTTGTAGCTGAAAAAACCATTCCCGAAACATTAACCTTAATCCGAGTAGAAGACGCTTATCAAGCTTTGACTACCCTTTTAGGGTTCTATGATCAGGCTAGCAATCAAAAAACAGGAATAGAACAACCTTCTTTTATATCAGAATCTTCTACTTTGGGAGAAAACTGTTATGTAGGCGCTTTTGCTTACATAGGCGAAAATGTAACAATTGGAGCTAACGTAAAAATATATCCACACGTTTATATTGGAGATGGGGTTACAGTAGGTGATAATTCAACACTTTTTTCTGGAGCTAAAGTTTATCATAATTGTAAAATAGGAACAGCTTGTACGATCCATTCTGGAGTTATTATTGGCTCAGACGGTTTTGGGTTTGCTCCAAGCGCAGCCAATGATTATAAGAAAGTTCCCCAAATAGGAAACGTAGTTTTAGAAGATTTTGTAGAAATTGGGTCTAATTCTACGATCGATAGAGCCACAATGGGTTCTACCGTAATAAAGAAAGGAGTTAAACTCGATAACTTAATCCAAATCGCACACAATGTAGAAATTGGTGAAAATACCGTTATCGCCGCACAAACAGGAGTTGCAGGTTCTACCAAAATTGGTAAAAATACCATGATTGGCGGGCAAGTTGGAATTGGAGGACACATTACAATAGCTGACGAAGTAAAAATAGCAGGACAATCAGGAGTCGGCTCTAGCGTTGTTCAAAAAGGGAAAGTTCTTCAAGGAACACCAGCAATAGCAATGAGCGATAGCTTAAGGTGTTCAGTTTTGTATCGAAGTCTTCCTAAAATGAGAGCGCAAATTATAAAAATAGAAAATCAGTTGAAAAACGAAGAAGAATAATCATGTTTAAAAAACAACACACCCTTAAATCTCAAATTACCTTTAGAAGTATTGGTTTACACACAGGAGCAGTCGTCAATTTAATTATTGAACCCGCACCAATCAACCATGGGTATAAGTTTCAACGTACCGATATCGAAGGAAATCCAATTGTGCCAGCAGACGCCAATTTGGTCGTAACAACTCAAAGAGGTACAACATTAGAAAAAAACGGAGTTAGAATACATACAACAGAACATTTATTGGCTGCTCTTTACGGAATGCAAGTCGATAATGCTTTAATCAAAATAGATGGTTCCGAAATTCCAATTATGGACGGAAGTGCCCAAGCTTTTGTAGATGGAATTGTACAAGTAGGATTAGAAGAACAAGATGCCGACAGAGATTTTTTCGAGTTTAAAGAAAATCAACCTTTCGAAGACTTAGAAAAAGGAGTAGAAATGCTAGGTATTCCCTACGATGATTTCCGCTTGACGGTAATGGTCGATTACAACTCTCCAGTATTGGGAACTCAAAATGCTACAATGTATGAGATTTCTGAATTTAAAGATAACATAGCTCCTTGTAGAACATTTGTATTTCTTAGAGAATTAGAAACTTTAGCAAGAGCAGGTTTAATAAAAGGAGGTCATGTAGATAATGCAATTGTTTTAGTCGAAAGAGAAAATGTACCTCAAACAGAACTAGATGAATTGGCTCGACTTTTAGGAAAAGAAGATTTTGATATTAAAATTACAGGGAAGACATTAAACAATATTGAACTTAAATTTTTAAACGAACCCGCAAGACACAAATTACTCGATATCATGGGGGATTTAGCACTTGTAGGTAAGCCAATAAAAGGACATATTCTAGCGGCAAGACCAGGGCATTCAGGAAATGTTTCTTTAGCAAAAATCATAAAAGATTTAATAAAAAAACAAGCCAAAGCAGGTAAAACTTTTGATTTAACCCAAGAGCCTGTTTACGATATCAATGCCATAGAGAAAATGCTTCCGCATCGTTATCCATTTTTATTGGTCGATAAGATTATCGAATTAGAGGAAAATAGAATTGTAGGCGTGAAAAACGTGACCATGAATGAACCTCAGTTTACAGGACATTTTCCGGGTAATCCAGTTATGCCAGGTGTACTTCAAATAGAAGCTATGGCACAAGTTGGAGGAATATTTTCACTTAGTAAAGTAGATGAACCCGAAAAATATACAACTTACTTTATGAAAATAGATAAAGTGAAATTTAAACGCAAAATAATACCAGGAGACACCATTGTTTTCGAATTGTTTTTAATCTCTCCAATAAGAAGAGGATTAGTCGAAATGGGAGGGAAAGCCTATGTAAATGGTCAACTTTGTATGGAAGCCGAAATGTTAGCGTCAATCGTAAAAGATAAATAAAAAGCAAAATGAGTATTCATAAATTGAGTTATATACATCCCGATGCCAAAATCGGAAACAATGTTACAGTAGAGCCTTTTGCAGCGATTTACGGAGACGTAGAAATAGGCGAAGGAACGTGGATAGGATCCAATGTTGTAATCATGGATGGAGCTAGAATTGGTAAAAATTGTAAAATTTATCCAGGAGCAGTTATTTCTGCCGTATCTCAAGATTTAAAATACAAAGGAGAATACACTACCACTCATATTGGAGATAATACCGTAATTAGAGAATGCGTAACCATTCATAAAGGAACTTCCGACAGAGAAAAAACCGTTGTTGGAAGCAATTGCTTATTAATGGCTTACGTCCATGTGGCACACGATTGTATATTGGGAGACAATGTAATTATAGCCAATAGTACTCAGTTAGCAGGTCACATTACAATCGGAAACAACGTTATTATCGAAGGAATGGTTGGCGTTCAACAATTTGTAAGCATTGGCGATTATTCTTTCATTGCAGGGAGTACCAATGTTCGCAAAAACGTACCTCCGTATGTCAAAGCAGCCAGAGAACCATTGTCTTATGTCGGGGTAAATTCTATCGGATTACGAAGAAGAGGATTTACCGACGAACAAGTGAAAAATGTAGAAGACACTTATCGAGTGCTTTACGTTCAAAATAGTAATGTATCGGTAGGAATTAAAATTGCAGAAGTCGAATTATCAGAATCGGAAGAAAAAGAACAAATAATTAGTTTTATTAAAGCTTCAACTAAAGGGATTATGAGAGGGTTTTCTTAAACTCTTTTGGGCGTTCGAGCGGGTCATCCACTATATCTTTTTTATGAAAAATAAAAAAGGATGCCGTTTCTACCCCTAACGCATAAAATAAGAGACATCATTTTTACGCTATTCTTTCAAAAGCAAAAACATTATTTTTTGGAGCTATTCAGTAAAATAGAATTGTAATATGCTTACTTCAATATATTACAACAACAGTATTGAGAAAATAAAAATCAAAAAAAAACGTAAGTTATTCGGTCTGAGTATAGCAAATGGAAAAGACAAAAGAAGCGATTCGTGCATTCGTGGCAAAAAAATAAACTCACACCAAAATCATTAGAATCATTTTTTTATGAAAAACAGCACCCTATTACTATTCATTACATTACAACTCATAAGTTGCAACGGAATAAAAAAAACAAACAAAAAAGCGCAATCTAGCGAAGACGTATATGCAAATACAATCTTACAAAAAGATTTAAAAAAGCACCTTACGGTTCTTGCCTCCGACGAGTTTGAAGGAAGAGAAACCGCAATGCCAGGGCAAAGAAAAGCCGCAGAATACATCGCTAATTATTTTGAATCTATCGGATTAAAAAAAGGGTTTTATGATACCTCATATTATCAATTTTTTCCAGTAGATGTAAAAGATCCCACAAAAATAAAAATAGAAGTCTCGGGAAAAAAACTAACATTTCTTGACGATTTTTTTTACATGGGCTCATTCAAAGATTCAAACTACACCAATTTAGAAGTTGTTTACCTAAATTACGGAGTCGTTGGCGAAAACTATTCAGACTATGAAGGCATAGATGTACAAGGTAAAGCCGTTTTACTAAGAGAAGGATTACCAAAAGATATTAAACTCAAAGGAGATTGGGAAAATTGGCGAAAAAAGTTAAAAGTAGCCAAAGATCATGGAGCTGTTGCCGTGTTTACAATCAATGAATTATTCGAACAAAGAGTAGAAAGAATACGTTCTTTTATAGCCAATCCAAAAATGCAATTACACAACAAAGGAGGAAA
>WFNC01000537.1 GCA_015488785.1 Flavobacteriales bacterium
CCTTATGGATATATTGCGGGATGGAATAACTTTGGAGACATATCGAAGGCAGAATATTATAACGGATACTCTCCCTATACTCACGTAACAGGAATGGACGTCTATTTTTACGGACTATATGATGGAGGAAATGGAGCTACAGTCGATTTTAATATATGGAGTGATAATGCAGGACAACCCAACACTATTTTAGGAACAGCTACCGCTTCTTTATTACAATTAGACAATGCTTTAAGTTCTAATGGAGGACAAGGAGTTTTACATGTCACTTTTCCTTCGGTAGTAAATGTAGGTGGATCACCTTTCTACTGTGGAATTACAATGAACGGCTTCACTCCTACTGACTCATTAGGAATCGTTACGAGTACAGTTAATACACCAACCAACTCAGGATGGGAACAATGGTCTGACAATACTTGGCATGCTTATGACGAACAAGCAAGTTGGAATATGAACCTTACACAGTATATTAAGCCTTACGTAACAGATATGCCTGTTTCGGGAACAATTACAGCTACGCCTAGTACAAGTTGTGCTGGTTCTCCGATAACTTTTAATGCTACAGGAGTAAATGCAAGTACGTATTCTTGGTACTTCCCAAGTGCTGACAATGAAAACACGACAGGAATTAGTTCAAGCGCTACTTATAGCTCTCCAGGAAACTATACTGCCTATCTTTATATTGATGGAACTTGTGACGGTAGATATGTTGATAGTTTACCTATCATAATTACAGCTGGACCTACTATTAATTCTGTAATTGCAACACCTAGTTGTACAGGAAATGATGGACAAATAACAATTAATGTTTCTAATGGCGCTACTCCATACCAATATAGCATTGATGGAGGTAGTACTTTTCAAGCAAGCAATATATTTTCAAGCTTGATTGGAGGAACGTATAATATCGTTGTAACAGATGCAAGTGGATGTAGCAGTTCTGATGTTTCGACAGTACCTACAGGAACAGGTGTTCTTTCAGTTACATCTACAACTACAGACCCATCGTGTAGTGCTAATGATGGTACGATTGTCGTAAGTGCAACCGGAGGAGTCACACCTTATACTTTTAGTAATGATAATGGTAGTTCATTTAATTCAGGTGCTGTACCTTATACATTTAGTAGTTTAGCTATTGGGACATACAATCTTATTGTTAAGGACGTAAATGGTTGCCAAGGGTTTGAAACGGTAACTTTAGTTAATACTAGCGCACCTTCATTAACCTCAACTCCAGTCCATGTTAGTTGTAATGGGGCAAATGATGGGCAACTTTACAACAGTGCTACTGGAGGAACATATCCTTACCAATACAGTATAGATGGAACCAATTTTCAACCCAGTGGAACTTTTTTAGGGTTGAGCAGTGGAACTTATAGTATCACCGTTCAAGATGCTAACGGCTGTTCTTCAATTGGAACAACTCAAATAAATCAAGGAGGTACGGTAACGCATACCGCTACAACAAATGATGCCTCTTGTGGTGTTAACAATGGAAACATTTCTATTATTCCTAGCGGAGGAACATCTCCATATCAATATAGTATTGATGGAGGAGCTAATTTTCAATCAAATGGGTTCTTTAATTCTCTTGCAGGCGGAACGTATAACGTTGTAACTGTTGATGCAAATGGATGCTCTTCTACTGTTTCTTCAGAAACAATTCAAGGAAGTGGTATTTTTAGTGTTTCAGCAACAAATACAGGAGAAACTTGTATGGACAGCAATGGAACAATCACCGTTGCAGAATCTGGAGGTACTTCGCCATATCAGTATAGTATTGATAATGGTATTAACTTTCAAAACTCTGGAAACTTTACAGGGTTAAGTGCAAACAACTACAACGTAGTAATATTAGATGCAAATGGATGCCAAACTTCCACAACAGAAACGGTAGTCAACCAAGGAGGTTTTACATTATCTGTAACACCTGATCAAACAATTTGTAACGGAAATACCGCAACCATTACTGCCGGAGGTGCAGGAAGTGGAGCAAGTTACTCTTGGGACAATGGTTTGAATGGAGGAACAGTACAAATCGTATCACCAACAACTACGACAACCTATACTGTAATCGCAAATGATACACAAGGATGTTCTAGAACTGAAACAACAATTGTAACAGTTAATCAAATTCCAACAGTTACAGTAACACCTAATAACCCAACAATATGTAGTGGCGACAGTATTGATTTAGTCGCTTCTGGAGCTCAAAATTATACTTGGAACACAGGAGTTACAACAGGAACAATTAAAGTTGCTCCAACTTCTCAAACGCAATATGTTGTAATCGGTGCAAATGGAAACTGCAACAGTTCTCCTGTTTCTTTAATGATAAACGTAGATCCTGCGCCAACTGTTGTTGCAAATGGTTCTCCAATTTCTGTCCCTGTTGGAGGAACGGTAAACTTTAATAATAATAATTCTGTAGCAACTTCTTACGATTGGAACTTTGGAGATGGAACAACGTCAAATCAAGGAGCTGTTTCTCATACTTTCTCAGTTGACGGTACCTACGATGTTGTGTTAACAGGTTATTTAGGGAACTGTGACCAAACTGACACGATAACAATAATTGTCGGAAATGGAGGTCCTACAAGTATAAATACGAGTAATTTAGAAAATGCATTTAGTATTTATCCAAATCCTAGTAATGGATTATTAAACATCTCAATTGAATTACCTTATTTTCAAAATGTAGAACTATTTACTTATGATGCTGTTGGAAAATTGATAGATTCTAAAAGATTAGAAAATGTGTTGAAGCAAAAAATCAGCTTAGATTTATCTAACAACGCTAAAGGAATCTATTTTATTAAAATAAACACCGATTTAGGGCAAGTAACAAAACGAATTACATTAATAAAATAATCATGATACCAAAGAACGTAAAAGTAAAAGATATAAATGCAATCAATGTAGGAACCCTGATGGAGTCTTTAGGCATTGAATTTACAAAAGTAGGTGACGATTTTATTGAAGCTAAAATGCCTGTTGACGAGCGAACTTTTCAGCCAATGGGCTTATTGCATGGAGGAGCTAACGTTGCACTTGCAGAAACTTTAGGAAGTGCAGGTACGTATTTAATAATCGGTACTAAAACCCATCATGGAGTATGTATCGAAATTAACGCAAACCATGTCGGGAGTATTATGGAAGGGTATGTTTACGGAAGAGCTGAGATTGTTCACGAAGGAAAAACAACTCATATTTGGAAAATAGAAATAAAAGATAAAAACGGAAAGTTAATTTCAATGGCTAGATTAACCATGATGATATTAGAGCGAAAAAAGTAAGCTTCTTTTTAAATTTCAGAAATTTACTTTTGCTTTTCTTTTTTTGTTAAGTTATCTTTAAACTTCTTAGATGGTAAATCTTTTGTTTTAACTAACTGCTTTGAAATAAGAAAAATTCCAGCAATTAAGAATAACAAACCTTTTATCATCGTGTTATTTTTTAACGTAAATGAATTCATAAAAAACAAACCAATAGAAAGTAATAGAATTCCTAAAATGAGTAATAACGAATTTATGGTGTTTTTCTGCATTAGCAAATAGATATATGGCAAATATAAAGACAATTCGCTTTGTTGAAAGAAAAGACATTGATTTAATTAAATATAATAAATTAGTTCGTCAATCAAAAGATGTTACGATTTACTGTTACGATTGGTATTTAGATGCAACAGCAGATAATTGGGGGCTTCTTGTTTTAGGAGATTATAAAGCTGTGCTACCTATCCCCTACACCATTAAATATGGATTAAAAATTATATACCAGCCCTATTTTACACGAGAATTAACAATTTTTTCGGAAGAAAATAATAACTCATATAATTTAACTGATTTTATATCAGCATTGCCTACAACATTTAAAAAAGTAGATTTTAATTTCTTTAAGAATGAAAAAATAAAGGGCTTTGAAGCTTTAGAAACCGTACATCAAGAATTAGATTTAACCCCTTCTTACGAAACAATTTACAGTAATTATTCAAAAAATACTAAACGCTTAATTAAAAAAGCAATTAAGCAAAAGTGTCTTCTAAATCAAACAGAAGACGTAAATCGTTTTATTGATTTTTTTAAAAAGAATACTGGACATCAAGTAAACTACACCACTTCACATTACGAAAACTTAAATAAACTGATGTTAACGGCTTTAAAAAATAAGCAAGGTCTATTGTATGAAGTTTTAATCGAAAACAGAACTGTCGCTTTTGCTTTTTACTTACTCCAAGATCATAGAATAACTTATTTAAAAGGCAGTGCTACAGAAGAAGGTAAAAAAGCAGGAGCCATGTTTTTGATGATGAACAAAGTAATTGAAGACAATTCTAATCAACCAATTACTTTTGATTTTGGGGGAAGTAAAATTGAATCGATTGCTCAATTTTATAATAAATTTGGAGCAAAAAACAGAAATTACTTTTCGTACCGTAAGAATGAGTTGTCTTGGATTGTAAAAAAAGGTAAAAACATTCGTGATTTACTTAAAAATTAACTTATTTTGTAAAAAAACAAACTCTTCTTCTATGATCACGATTCACAACTTTAGTAAAACAAACTCAATTTACAATAATTTCTTAGCTCAACTGAGAGATTTAAAGGTTCAAAAAGACCGAATGCGTTTTAGACGTAACCTAGAAAGATTGGGGGAAATTACAGCATACGAAATTAGTAAAGAACTTGAATTTCAAAATTCAGCCGTTTATTCTCCACTAGGAGTTGCAGAAATGAATACGATTGAAGAACAGCCTATTATCGCTACAATTCTTAGAGCTGGTTTACCACTACATCAAGGGTTTATTAATTATTTTGACAGTGCAGACAATTGTTTTATTTCAGCATACAGAAAGCATACGAACAATGAAGATTTTGATGTAGAAATTGAATATCTAGCTAGTCCAAGTGTAGATGGAAAAGTTGTAATACTTACCGACCCTATGATTGCTTCTGGAGCATCTATGGTTTTAGCCTACAAAGCATTGCTAAGTAAAGGAAAGCCTAAACACGTTCATATTGTTGGTGTAATTAGTAGTTTGGAAGGTA
>WFNC01000538.1 GCA_015488785.1 Flavobacteriales bacterium
CTTGCAATGGTTCTAAAACGCCTCCTATTCCTACGCCTCCACTAAGGTGAACATTCTTTCCGATTTGAGCACAAGACCCTACTGTAGCCCAGGTATCGACCATTGTTCCTGAATCTACGTAAGCTCCAATATTGATGTAAGAAGGCATCATTATAACTCCTTTGGCGACAAATGCTCCATATCTTGCAATTGCGTGAGGGACTACTCTAACGCCCAATTCTTTGTAATTGGTTTTTAATGCCATTTTATCGTGAAATTCGAAAGGGCCTACTTCTATGGTTTCCATTTTTCGGATAGGAAAGTACAAAACAACGGCTTTTTTGACCCACTCGTTTACTTTCCAATCGTCTCCGTTTGGTTCTGCTGTTCTCAACGCTCCTTTATCGACCAATTCGATTACTTGATTGATTGCGTTGATTGTTTCTTCTTGTTCTAACAGTTCTCGGTTGTCCCAAGCTTTTTCTATAATTTGTTTTAGGTTATTTATCATCATTGTAATATTTAGTATAAAATGTTTTAAGCGAAAATTGTGTAATTGTAATTGGCGTTTTATCTATATTCCAAATATAGACAGAAAATCGATTAAATCCGCTAGGTATTTTTTCGAAATATTGAGATTTCTGAAACATCGTTTTAAAATCATAAACTTCATCAACCTTAATTGAATGGTAGATCATATCATCATTATTCTCATTGATTAAAATAAATGAAATCCAAACGTTTTTCTTTTTATTAAATTGAAAAGAGAAAGCAGACACTTCATTCTTCATCGAATAATTTACTTTATCTTCAAGGTTAACATTAATTAAATTAAAAAATTCTTGATTAAATGAGGTGTCAGGGATCGTTAGCTCATCATTAAATTTCCAATCTATAAATGAGTTTCTTTTTATCAACTTCACTCCAGTTTCGGGAACTGAATCTATTATCGAATATTGCTTTTTATTGTAAGTACTTAAATATTTTTTATTGTAACCATTGAGAATCAAATAATCAGCAATTTCACTAACTTCAACCTCTTCTTGAGCTAAATTAATCCCTTTTTGATTCATCAAATTATAATGATTGTACGAATAAAACATTGGCGGATAAGCATAAACTAATGGATTCTTTTTTTCTACTATTTTTGAAAAAAAACGAGAATGAAAAGTAGAATCTTTCCATAAGGGAGCAAATGATATATTCGCTGTGAAAATCAATTGTAAAATAAAAAAGGAAGGAAAAATTAAACTAGTAAGATTCAAAAAGAACGCTTTTGTATCAGAAGAGTTTTCATACGCTCGATTTAAAACAAGGTAAAAAGAAATGGTAAATAAAATAAAAAAGTAAAGTAATCCTCTTTCTATAGGATAACCGACATCAAAAATAAATCGATTCAAATAAACACCTAAAACGACAAGTAAAATTAGGATAGAAAATATAAACTCAAATGATAATATTCGTTTTAAAACTCCGCTAATAAATAAACTAAGAACACTAAACAAACTTAAAAGCACCATCACAATCCCAAGTTGATCAACTCCCCAATTAGTCAATCTTGCGGAAGTTATATCTTCAAACAAAGGAATTAAAGATTCAAATATAAAAGAATCAAAAACAGCTAAATATAAATCGCCACTTTCTTTAATTGCAAATGCAAAGATTAAAGCATAGGCAAAAGAGGGGATTGTTAACACTAAAAACATGACCATTGTTTTTAGTGTAACTCTAATTTTAAAAATAAATAGCATTCCAAAAATTGAGACAATAGCAACATACAATATCATTAAAGATAGGTTGGAGTATAGGAAAAGAATAGAAAAAACAAGACCATAAATCATTTTCCTAAATTTTAACGTTTCAATCGTTTCCTTTAAGTAATAAATTGCTCCAAGTAAAAAACCAAATGATAATCCATAGCCTCTAGCTAAAGAGAAGAAAGATAATAAGTAAATAGAACTAATCAAAGTTAATCTGAATGACAAAATCAATAAATTGGACTTAAAATCTTTAGAAATTTTTAGAATAAAATAATAATAAACTAAAAAAGATAATACGTTTGGAAGTCTTATAAATAAAAAATTAGTTCCTCCCAAAAGCAAATAGGACAAGTGCGAAAACAATGAATTAAGAAGGTGATTATTGGCACTTAAATCGGAATAAAAAGGTTGAAATCTACCTGTAGAAATATACAAGTTAAAACTTACAATTTCATCTTGATAAGGAGCAATATATAAAGCTCTAAAAAAGACATAACAAAAAACAATCAAGCCAAAACTATAAGAAATATAATCTAAGTATTTATTATTTAGCTTCATTTTCTACGCTTGTATAAATAATTATTATTCTTTTCGAAAGCTATAATAATGTTATTTTTATAATGCTTAAAATTTTCAATATCCTGAAGTTGTCCAAAAATATAGTCGTAATGTTTTGTTGTATCAATACCAGCCCTAGAAACAGGAGAAAGCCAATCTAATTTGTATTTCGCTTTGTAATAATTGGCTGTTGGAGCAAAAAATGGATGAGCTCCCATTGTTGCTTTATCTTTTGTTTGATGTTCTAAGGCTAAAGCTTCCATTACATTTTTAGAATTGCAATCAGCATCCCAATCAAAGTATGAATAGCTGTTGAAACACTTAACTGTATGTTGAATAAAAAGAAAAGCTAAACTAAAAGAAAGCAATATCGAAATGTATTTTCCTTTTTTTGTTTGGTAAAAATAAACAAGTCCAAAAATTAAACACAGTACGATAACTGGATACAAAAACAATGCTGTTCGTTGTATTATATACTTAGATCCCAATAGGTAATGATTGAATGTAGTTGTTGCAAAAACGGTAAAAAGAAGAACTGAAAGTACAATAATAAAAGACACTGTAGCTGACTTCCTTTTTTTTAAAACATTGAATACAACAATCAAAAAAGCTATAATTATTAGTGTAACAAAAGAGTAGAACACATAATTGTTAACTGAATTGGGATAATTTCCATAATGCAACAATGACCCTATTAAAAAACCAAGTGTATCATGAACAAAACTTGTTTCACCTCCAAAATAGAGTTGTTTTGCCTTTGTCAATTTTCGGATTGGTTCGAACAAAACAAGAAGTGTTATTCCTATACTAATAAATGAATACTGGTTTAACTTCCACAACGTTTTTAGCTTAAAAAGCTGACTTCCATCTTTTAAAAACAGCATTATATTGTAAGAAAGAATAAGACCTATAAAAACATATATAATAACAAAACTACTAAATACACTTAGCGTCATAAACAACAATGCATATTTATAATTCCTAATTTCATGCTTGTCGATATAGCAATAGAAGAAGTAAAGACTAGACATCAACAACCCAATTGACAAGCCATACCCTCTAGCCAAAGAGAAAAAATCTAATAAATATGGATTTGCATTTAGTAAAACAAAGAAAGGTAGTATTAAGAAACTTACATTCAAGCGCTTCAATAATTTAAAAGAGAAAAACAAATAAAGAATATGACCTAAAGTATTGGGTAGCCGAAGACTCCATTCACTGTTTCCAAAAATATACTCCGTCCATTTCATTAAAATAGAATTGAGCATGTGATTATTGGCTGTTGTAAATTTATAAGAAACAATATCCATAAAACGACCCCCTACAATATTATTGTATGAGAAAGCTTCATCGTGTGTAAATGATGCAAAAATACTTTTATTCATTGCAAAAGCGAAAATGGCTAGCCCTATAACAATAGTAACGAAGTCAAATATATTCAGTTTTTGCTTAATCATAAATTAATTTCTCCTCCAAAAGTAAGGCGTAAATAACAGCGCTACTGTAAATAACTCTAGTCTTCCCATAAGCATTAACAATGATAAAATCCATTTTGTTCCATCGGGTAACCAAGCAAAGTGTTCTGCTGGACCTAACTTTCCTATTCCTGGGCCTACATTACCAAGAGAAGTTGCAACTGCACTTAGCGCTTCTGCAAATTCAACTCCAAATGCTGTTAATGCAATGGATCCTATTGTAAAAATAAACAGGTATAAAAAAATAAAAGCCAATAGGTTATAAATAATCTTAGTCGAAACAGGTTCTTTATTTAAGTGCACTGGAATTACGGCATTGGGATGCAATCGCTTTTTAAACTCCAAAAATCCATTTTTCATTAAGACTACTATTCTTACTATTTTTATTCCTCCACTGGTAGAACCTGCTGATGCTCCCGAGAATAAAAGTAAAAAGAAAATAAAAGTAACCAAAGGTCCCCAAAGTGTAAAATCGGCACTAGCATAACCAGTAGTTGTAATCATACTCACCACTTGAAAAAGAACCGTTCTAAATGACTCTTCCAATGTATCGTAATTACTCATTACAAACGGAGTTAGAAAAACAGACAATCCAAGAACAGCCATTAGATACCATTTGAACTCATCATTTTTAAGAAAATACTTAAACTTTCCTTTAAAACCAAAGTAGATCAGCGTAAAGTTAGTTCCTGCAATAAACATAAACAGGGTAATAATGTATTCATAAATCGGAGAATGAAACTCGCCTACACTCCCATCTTTAGTCGAAAAACCTCCTGTTGAATTGGTTGTTAAAGCATGATTAATAGCGTCATAAAAACTCATTCCTGCAATCATTAACATGACAGTTTCGGCTACGGTTAATCCAAAATAAATAATCCACAGTCGCTTTGCTGTTTCTTTAATTCGAGGGTGAATTTTATCTTTAGTAGGTCCTGGAGCTTCTGCTATAAATAATTCCATACCTCCAATTCCTAAAAGCGGTAAAATAGCAATGGTCAAAACGATTATTCCCATTCCTCCAATCCATTGCGTCATACTTCTCCAAAACAAAAGACTTGGAGCTAGTTCGGAAATTTTATGTCCTTCTTCCCCCAAAATAGTAGCACCTGTAGTTGTTAGCCCCGACATGGTTTCAAAAAAGGCATTGCTTATACTAGGTATTTGTTGCGAAATAAGATAAGGAAGTGATCCAAAAACAGCCATGGACAACCATCCTAATGCGACAATTAAATAACCTTCTCTTTTCTTTATTTCATCGTTGTTGTGTTTTTTAGTCAACAAACGTGCTGAAATTCCAGTTCCGAAAGTAATTAAACACGAAATTATTAAATAATTAAGCATTCCATCATCAAAATAAATTGAAAAAGGAATACTAAAGGTCATTAAGCCTCCGCTAATCATCAAAAGCGAACCCACTACATGAATTACAACTTTCCAGTTTATTAATTTTTTAGTCATTTGTTATAAGAAAAAACGTTCGATTTGAGCGATTGATTCAGTAGCTGAAAACACGACAGCTTTATCTCCTTCTTTTATTGTAAAATCTCCAAAAGGAATAAAACCTTCTCCATCTCTAATTATACCTGCAATACTGGCGTCTTTAGGAAAGTCTAATTTACGAATTGGTTTTTTAGTTATTTTAGTACCTGCTTTTACAGTAAATTCGATAACCTCCGCATCTACTCCATGCAGACTAGCAATAGTATCTACCCCTCCCCTTCTAACGTGTTTAAAAATATTACTTGCTGCGATTATTTTTTTATTAATCAAGGTATCAATCCCAATTGCTTGTGATAAATGAATGTAATCTATATTTTCTACACCCGCTATTGTTTTTCGAACACCATGGCTTTTTGCAACCAAACAAGACATAATATTCGTTTCGGAATCTCCTGTTACCGAAATAAAAGCATCCATATCATTTAACCCTTCATTTTCTAAAGATTCGACATCTCTTGCGTCTAAATTAACAACTAGCGTTTTCTTTAGTTTTCCTGCTATTTTTTCGCACTTCGTTCTATTGCGTTCTATTAACGTAACATTAAAATCATTTTCTAACAATTGAGCAGTCATAATTCCAATACGACTACCTCCTAAAATCATTAAATCTTTAATCTCAAAACATTCTCTACCACAAATTTCAATTACTCGATCAATACATTGAGGAGGTGCACTAAAATAAACGATATCGTTAAATTTAAGCAAAGTATCCGAGTTGACGATTAATGTTTCTTCGTTTCGATGAAGAGCTATTGGCTTAAAATCTAAATTAGGATTCAAATAGGCACTTTCTTTTACCGTCCGATCAATCAAAGGAGATTTTTCTCCAAGAGAAATTCCAAATACAGATAACTTACCTCCTTCAAATTCTAAATCATCCGTAAAAACAGAACGGTTTAATAATAACTTGATTTCCCTTGTTATTAAATCCACAGGAGAAATTAATTCATCAACTCCTAATTCATTATATATTCCTTTAAGTCCATTATTTAAAATATCTAAATCATTTATTCTTGCAATTGTACGCTTAGCACCAAATTTTTTCCCTAAAATGGAAACCAATAAATTTGTTTCTTCCGAAGAAGTTACTGCAATTAACAAATCACATCCATTGACTTTTGCATCTTGAAGGACTTCCATCGATTTTGCGTCGCCACAAATCGTAAAAACATCGATATGCGAAGCTACTTGTTGTAATCGCTCTTCATTCTCATCAATCAAGTAAATGTCTTTCGCTTCACTTGCCATTAATTTAGCCAAATGATAACCAACATCTCCAGCTCCCGTAATTATTATTTTCATAATCTAGTTTTGTAACAGCAAATTTAAGAATACAATTCAGTATTCTAATTGTTTTTTAAGAATTTTTATTACAGTACTTTTTCTCGTGTAAAACCATCCATAACCAACAAAAAGATAACCAACAGAATATCAATAACTTAAAGCAAGAAATAAATAATGGTTTTTGAATAAAAATAGTAATAATATCAACCCTTACTCCAATGACTCTTTTAATAAAGGCAATTAATTTAAAAAAAAACACATATTCAGTGTGCTTTTAATATAAAAAAGTTATTTTTGCGTCTTGAAAAATTAATTTATTATAATGTCAGAACAAGAAATAGAATTCGAAGAAATAGGAACAGGAGAAGTAGAACAAGGTCTTTTAGCACAAGGAGAAGATTTTTTTA
>WFNC01000539.1 GCA_015488785.1 Flavobacteriales bacterium
ATATTACACATATTAACATTTAAAGAGAGTCTGTTTTTTCAGATTCTCTTTTCTTGTTTATAACTATATTGCTATGGCAAAAATTAATTATTTCACAAAGGAAGGACTTCAAAAGTTAAAAGATGAAGTTGAGTTTTTAGAAAGAGTAGAAAGACCAAGAATTTCTGAACAGATTGGAGCTGCTATCGATTTAGGTGATTTGTCAGAGAATGCAGAATACCACGCTTCTAAGGAAGAACAAGGATTAATGGAGGCTCGATTGGCTAAACTTAAAAATGAATTGAGTAAAGCACGCCTTATTGATGAGTCAAAACTAGATTTATCTAAAGTGTTAATTCTATCTGTTGTAACCATTAAGAATGTTAAAAATGGAATGGAGTTAGTTTATACTTTGGTAGCAGAAAAAGAAGCTGATTTAAAAAAGAAAAGAATTTCTATCGGTTCGCCCATTGGAAAAGGATTATTAGGAAAGTCAGTTGGAGATATTGCTCAAATTGTTACTCCTGGAGGTACAATGGAATTTGAAATAACTAACATTACACGCTAATGTCAACGATTTTCACGAAGATTATCGCAGGAGAAATCCCTTCTTACAAAATTGCAGAAAATGATAAGTTTTTTGCATTTTTAGATATCAATCCATTACAGAAAGGACATGTGCTTGTTGTTCCTAAACAAGAAACAGATTACCTTTTTGATTTAGAAGATGATTTGCTTAGTGATTTAATTCTTTTTTCAAAAAAGATTGCAAAAGCGATTCAAATTTCTTTTGATTGTAATCGTGTGGGAATGACGGTAATTGGTTTGGAAGTACCGCACGCTCACATACATTTGATTCCGATAAATGGAGAAAAAGATATGAATTTTTCCAATCCTAAAATAAAATTAACGCCAAAAGAGTTTGAAGAAATAGCTACTTTAATTTCTTCAAATTTAATTTAACCCTTGAATTACTGTACTTAATTGGTCTAAAACTCAAAAGAAGTTTTTGTTTTAACAGTTGCTCCAAGTTGATTTAAAATTGAAAACAATCCAAAGTAAGCTCTATTTATATATAGAATATGACGAGAACCTCTAGCAGCTCCGTTTTTTCTTACGTCTTTACTTTTTGACAATTCTTCCCCTTTAGCATAGATTTGATTAAAATATTCTTCGTTAGAAAAATCAAAAACATCAACAGTAAATGGATGTATTAAGAGGAGTAAAGATTCTTTAAAAGTATCAAAAAAGAATTTACTGGCTTCCTTTGTATCATCTTCGTAAAGAAATTCTAAGTAGTAAAATAATTTCCGTAATTTTTCATCATCATTAACGTAGTCTGGATTGATTAATTGAAAATACTGATGATAAAATTCCTCTGGAATATGTTTTATACAACCAAAATCAATAACACCTATTTCACCATTTTCATTAAATAAAAAATTACCAGGATGTGGATCTGCGTGAATCGCACGTAATGTATTGACATGGTAATCATACATATCCCAAAGCCGTTGACCAATTAAATTTCGGGTTTCTTGAGAAGGATTAGTTTTTAAAAACTGATCTAAATGCATTCCTTCTAACCAATCCATTGTCAAAATCCGTTTATTTGACAATTCTGGATAATAGCTAGGGAAAAATACACCTTCCAACGTTTTACTCCCATTACTAATATCAATCGATTGTTTTAATTCCAATTCATAATCAGTTTCTTCTAGCAATTTATTTTCAACTTCCTCAAAGTAATGCTTTACATCTTTCTCTTTAAGTCCAAGCATTTTCATTGCAATTGGTTTTACCATTGCCAAATCTGAATGCACACTGTCAGCAACACCGGGATATTTAATTTTTACAGCAAGTTTTTTATGATTTAATTCAGCCAAATGTACCTGCCCAATCGAAGCCGCATTGACAGCATTCTTACTAAAAGTATCAAATATTTCAGTTGGCGTTTTTCCAAATGTTTGTCTAAATGTTTTTACAACCAACGGATAAGATAGAGGAGGAGCGCTATATTGTGCCAAAGAAAATTTATCAATCATGGTTTTTGGAAGCGTGTTTTTGTCCATGCTCATTATTTGAGCAACTTTCAATGCGCTACCTTTCAATTCACTCAACGAATTATAGATGTCATCTGCATTGTCTTTATCCAATTGTTCTTTCGCTTCTTTTTCGTCTCCTACAACTGATTTTGCATAATATTTCACATAATTTCCTCCAAGTTTAGCTCCGGTAGAAATTAATTTTGCTGCTCTTTTTACTTTACTCGTTGGAATTTTATTTTGCTCTTTCATCAGTCAAATACTTGTTTCTATGTTGTTAGATTATGTTAAGTTAACTATATTTTTATCCGTTTCTTGTTTTTGACTTTGTTTTTTAGGGAATGTTAACAAATTTGAGAGAAGTTATTCATTAATAAGCTTGTTATTTGTGATCTATATAATGTTTTTTGATGTTTAAGTTGGTAAAGCTATTAAAACATCTACAAAGTAAATTTTAATTTCATATAAGAGACTTGAATTTAACAGAACCTATATTACACTTTTTTCTTTGTATTATTAACACAATAGAACAAAAAAAAGGCTGATAATAGATTCCTATTATCAGCCTTTTTACATTTAGTTTTTGCAATTTATTATAAGTCAAATTTAATACCTTGTGCTAGTGGTAAACTTTTCCCCCAGTTAATTGTATTTGTTTGTCTTCTCATGTAAACTTTCCAAGCATCAGAACCAGATTCTCTTCCTCCTCCAGTTTCTTTTTCTCCTCCAAATGCTCCACCAATTTCGGCACCAGAAGTTCCAATGTTTACATTTGCAATTCCACAATCAGAACCGATTTGAGATAAAAATTCTTCTTGCTCTCTCATGTTCATTGTCATAATAGCTGAAGATAAACCTTGAGGAACATCATTTTGCATTTCAATAGCTGCATCTACTTCTCCACTGTACTTCATAATGTACAATAAAGGAGCAAATGTTTCTGACTGAACCATTTTGTATGTGTTTTCTACAATTGCAATAGATGGCTCTACATAGCATCCACTTTCGTAACCTTCTCCACTCAAGTGAGCTCCTTCTACTAGCATTTCTGCTCCTTCTGCTTTTACGTCTTTTATAGCATCAAAATACATGTTTACAGCTGCTTTGTCAATTAGTGGTCCAACGTGGTTAGATTCATCTAATGAACTTCCAATTTTTAATTGTCCGTAAGCGTTTTTCAATACTTCTTTTACTTCGTCAAATATTGATTCATGTATAATTAGTCTTCTTGTAGAGGTACATCTTTGTCCTGTAGTTCCTACAGCTCCAAATACCAATGCTGGCAATACCATTTTTAAATCGGCACTAGGTGTAATAATTACAGCGTTGTTTCCTCCCAATTCTAACAATGAGTTTCCTAATC
>WFNC01000540.1 GCA_015488785.1 Flavobacteriales bacterium
AGAAACTGAACAACTCTATCTTTATTATTTGTCATTAAAAAGGTTTTATACTTCCGTTCAAAACCAATAATTTTTGAGCTTACAAAATCATAATCATCCAATTCGATGTAAATTAATATTTCCATTAAATTCTTTTTAATCACCCATTCTACACCTATTTTATTGGTGTACCAAGCATCTGTATGATAGAATCGAGAAAAGTATGTTTTTGCTTCTTTAACATTTCCTTGTTGAAACTCGTAAACAACTAAGCATAAATAAAGATCTAATATTGCGGCTGTATCATACTTTTTGAAATGGCTTAAATAAGGCCTTAAAACTTCAGTAGCTTCTGGGTAGTTCCCTAAATAATTTTGATTTAGAGAGAACAAACAATCGTGTAAAGGCTTGAAAAATGTTTTATATTTTTGTTCAGATTTAAGAAATGAAACTTCCATTTCTCGAACATAAACTAAGCTTTTTTTAAATTCTTTTTTTCTAAAATATAAATTTGCGATGATGTATAAAATATACGTTTTATAGTACAGGTCTTTTTCTTGTTCATCTTCCAATTCTTCCAATCTTTGGTAAGCTTGAACCACAAAACTTTCGATAGAAAAATAATCTTTAGTTGCTATTGCTGCGGTGTTTGCCAGCTGAATTAATCGATAAACGGATTGGTATGAATAGCCTTCTGTTTCATTTATTTTAAAACGATGAAAGACTTCTTGTATTAAAATTTCAAAAGGTTTTTCTTCCCCTATTTTATTACTATAAAAATTCTTAATAACCGCATACGCATTGTTTAAACGCTCTTCTTGTTTTAGTTTTTCTAGGTTAGAACTTGACTTGATTATCAATTCAGATAGCTCCTCATTGTCTCCTAAATGAAACTCAATTAATGTATGATAAATTTCATTTAATAAAGTATAATGATTTGCCAATAATGCTTTCTTCTCCGCTTTCAGAAGTGTTTTAATCCCAATTTCGATGTGATTTTGCTTAAAAAAATCCCTAGCAGCTAATATCCATTTTGTAATTTCTAAATCATCTGAAATATCTTTTTGCAATAAATTACTTGCTTTAAAATCGACTAGAGAGTCGTATAACCTTTTCCTTAAAGCGTGATAAGCATTTTTATTATCGGTACCATAAATTAATGTCGGCAAAACTTTTTTATCATAAGAAGCGCTTTGTAATAATTTAAAGAGCTTTATGTTTTTCGCATCTCCTCTTCTGTTTTGTTTCTGCAAGAAAAGAATAAACTTCTTAGTCTCTTCATTAGAAAATTGTTTGAAAACAGACTTTAAATTCATTGTTAACCGTAATTAAATACAACATAAATAATTAAAAGTCAACTAATTAAATATAAATATTAACTTTTTAATCGTAAGTAAATATACTATATTCATTTTAATAACAATACAAAACACTTGATATTTGCATCATAATCATAAAAAAACAAATATTATGGAAAACTTAAAAACCGATCTTAACTTGAAAGTTGAAAGAAAAAAAGAAGAAACTGTGAATAGTCAATTCAAGCCTACAAATGCTTTTATTGGAGCATCATGGTCTGTGTTAATTGCAGGTATTACATCATATTGCATTGGATTATGGAATGCTGATATGCTATTGAATGAAAAAGGATATTATTTTACTATTTTACTATTTGGACTTTTTGCTGCCATTTCTGTTCAAAAAAGTGTTAGAGATAGAATGGAGAATATTTCTGTTACGGATATGTACTACGGTATCAGTTGGTTCAGTATATTAGTTGCAATTCTTCTTTTAATTATTGGATTATGGAATGCTGAATTAGCGTTAAGTGAAAAAGGGTTTTATGGAATGTCATTTACATTGAGTTTATTTGCTTCTATTACCGTTCAAAAAAACACAAGAGATTCTGCTTTATTTGATTCTGACAAAGAGTAATAGTGAATTACACGAAAAACGAATCAATTTTAGAGAAATAAATAATACAAAGCCCATTACATAGACATGTAATGGGCTTTTCGTCAAAAAAACAGTTAATTTTATATAAAAATTAAAAAACAGTTTAAACAATAAGTATAGATAATAATTCCTTTGATTATATTTACCAACTTATTAATAAAACATTATAATGAAAAACTTTTTTTTAAGTACTATAATCCTCTTTTTTTCTATCCTAACTTTTGGGCAGAGCGAAGTTACATGGACTGTAAGTGCGACTCAGAAAGACAAAGAGAACATTACTTTAACCTTTGAAGCAAAAATAGCAGATGGTTGGCATTTGTACTCTCAATTTTTGGAAGGAGCAGAAGGTCCAATTCCCACTTCGTTTCTTTACAAAG
>WFNC01000541.1 GCA_015488785.1 Flavobacteriales bacterium
GTATTCTTCCATACTATCAACCAATAGTTGTTTTGGTTTATATGGAAATTTATGTTTGTCAGGAATACCGTAAACGTATTCTACAAAAGTATGATCTAAGAACGGAACTCTTACTTCTAAAGCGCTAGCCATACTCATTTGATCGACATCTCGAAGCAATACATTTTGCATATAAGTATTCATTTCTAAAAAAGAAACTTTACTTAAAAATGGCACATTAAAACCTGGAGTATCGACATCTATATTGTTTATTCCAACTTTAAAAACTTCGTTTTCTGGAAGCGTATCTTTATTAATCAAATTTTTGACTAATTTATCGTTTAATATTTGACGATTGATAGGATAATAAAATGGTAACTCTAAATATTTCTGAGTGATGGTTTCGGTAATTTTATCTGATTCTACTGAAGGTTTAAATATTTGCAAACTTTTTCCTACAGCTTTTCTAAACACTAAAGGAAAAGAATACATCCATTTTTTGTCCAACAAATTAATTGCTCTATGAAAAATATCGTACCCCGCAAATAGTTCATCCCCTCCCAAACCAGATAACGCCATTGTGACTCCACTTTCTTTAGTCACTTTTGAAACCACGTAAGAGTTTAAACCATCTGTACTTGGATGATCCATTGCTTTCATTGCTGCAGGCAAATCATTTAAAAAATCTTTAGGAGATAGTTTTATTTCAGTATGATCTGTATTGTATTTTTCTGCTATTATTCTAGCATATTTAGCTTCACTAAATTCTTCTTCGGCAAAAGAAACGTTGTATGTCTTTATGGGTTTAGAACTTACTTCGCTCATTAAAGCAACTACAGCACTAGAATCGATACCTCCGCTAAGAAAAGCACCATACGGGACATCGGCTTGCATTCTATTTTCAACAGACTGCTTTAAACGTTCTTTTACTTCTAACTTTATTTCTTCATAAGTTTGGTTTTCAGCCTTTCTATTAATAAAAAGGTTGATATCCCAGTATTTTTCTATTTTGTATTCATCATCACTAACAAAAATATAATGTCCTGCTGGAAGCATTTTTACATTATCAACAATCGTAAGAGGAGCATGAACAGTTCCATATCTCAGATAATCGACCAAAGCTACTTTATCTATTTTAGCATCTATGAAAGGCAATGAAATTAGACTTCTAAGTTCTGAAGAAAATGCGAGGTTTTTGTTGTTATCAAAATAATATAATGGTTTAATTCCCAATCGATCTCGAGCAATAAAAAGTGTTCTATCTTTTTTATTCCAAATAGAAAAAGCGAACATTCCCTCTAGTTTATGAACGCAACCTGTCCCCCATTTTTGATAGGCTGCTAATATAACTTCACTATCGGATGACGTTTTAAATTCATATTCATTTTTTAAAAGTTCTTTAAGCGCCTTATAATTGTAAATCTCTCCATTGAAAACCATTATCAAATTTTCATCATTGCTAAACATTGGCTGATCAGCGTTGTGACTTAAATCTATAATTGAAAGACGATTGTGTCCTAAAGCAACATCTTTGTTTAAAAATATAGCTGTAGCATCGGGACCTCTATGCGCCGACATCTCATTCATTTTTAAGATACTTTCCTTAGGATTGGATAACCCTGTCAAATTATAGACTCCGTTTATTCCACACATTTTTTTCTCTTTTAATTTCTAAAATTCGGTCTAATTAGTTTTCTAATTGACTTAAAAATACGGGGTTGTTTAATAATAATTCGATCCCTTCTTCTATCGAAATAAGCGGACGTTGCAGTACGCCTTTCATTTTAGAATTATCGGGCATTCTACGCGTCATATCACCATCTTTTAGCGGAGGTAAATGTTCTATTATCGATTTTGAATTTGTTTTTTGGATGACTAATTTCGCTAAATCAAGAATTGTAATCTCATCTGCACCTCCGATATTTACCGTTTGGTTGACATATAGATTTTCTTCAAACATTTTTACACAAGTGTCAATATTATCATCTACATAGCAAAAAGTTCTGGTTTGAGATCCTTCTCCGTAAATTGTAATCGGTTCGTTTTTTAAAGCTAAAGCAACAAATTTAGCAACCACAAAGTCTTTACTTTGATTAGGACCGTAAGTATTAAAAAATCTAAAAATGGTGAAATCTAAGTCAAATGACTGCTTGAACGATCGAAAGAAAGCTTCTCCAACGTTTTTAACAACCGCGTATGGGACTCTAGAATTTAACGGAGTAGTATCTTCATTTTGAGGAAGTTCGACAGGTTCCCCATAAACTTCCGATGAAGATGAAAAGAAGGCTCTTTTTACAGAAGTATTTTTACAAAGATTCAATACATTTTTGATTCCATCAATATCATCTAATACTTCAATGGGATTTTCTTGAGTCCGTTGAACTCCAACCAATGCGGCATAATGAAATACATAATCGAATTTATAAGACAACATTAATTCAGAAATATCCCTATACTTATTTACATCGCAATAAACAAATGACCAGTTTTTATGCTCTTTTGAAGGCAGTTTAGATTTACTACCTGTAGATAAATCATCTGCAACGACCACAAAATAATCTTTATTCTGTACTAATCTTCGAGCCAAAGCTCCTCCAACATTACCTGCTCCTCCAGTTATTAATATTTTAATCATAGTTTAAACGACGTTAGTGTTTTAGCCCAATTTTCGGTACTGACTTGCAAAGATAATTTATTGCTTTGATTTTGCATCTTAATCAACTCTTTTTCTGATAAAGATATCATTTTTCGAAACGAACTTATAATTTCTTCTTGGTTAGCAGCTTCAAAACTAAAACCGTTTTCCCCTTCTTTAAAAAAACGTTCTTTAGCTCCGATTTTATTACTCAACAACATTGGATAGCCTGCTGCCGCAAACTCTTGTACAGAAACGCCCCAGGGCTCAAAATGACTCGGTAATATATATACACTTGTTTCTTTAATTACTTTGGCAAATTGATCGGGCTGTAAAAATCCAAAATGTTTAATTTTAGGGTGCTCTACTCTATTTTCGTATTCATCGCCAGAACCAACACACCACAACTCCCATTCGCTATTTGTTTCTTCTTGAAATTTGATAAAAGCATTCCACATATCATAAATTCCTTTACGTTTAATATATCGACCAACATAAAGAAATCGTTTAGGCATTCGTTTCTGTTTTTCTAATTTGAATTTATTATAATAAGATTCGAATAATTCGGTATTGGCAACATAAAAACCTTTTCCTATTTTATCGTCCGAAAAACCGAGGTGACAGGCAAAATTAGCCTGTGAACTTCCTGGTACCCAAGCATGAGAAAACTTGTTCCGAATCAAAAACGGATTCAGAGCTTTTGCTAAATACTGTTTTAGATTTCCGACCCACTGATTATCAATAATCAAAACAGTTGGCATTTTCCCTTTAAAATTCTTACAAACTTTTACATAATCTTTATCAATCCATCCAGAACAGACTATTGTTTGAATATTACTGTGCTTAACTAATTCAACTAAAGAATTATAATCATGATTACTACGTTGATAAACTTTTATACCATCAAAATTAAATTCAAAAGGAGCTTCATCTACCAAAGGCCAACGAACCACCGAAATTGATAAATCGGGGTACTTTTCAATTGCTTTTTGCATGCAATTTAATGTATATCCTCCAAGTTCTGTATATAGAAATAGTACATTCATTTATTGTTTGTATTAATCGCATTTTCTAAAAAAGGAGCTAAAGTTTTAGCTAATATATCTTGTCCTTTATTATTCAGGTGAATAGCATCTCGATAACCTGATTCCACTTCATATTCTAATCCTGATATAAGCTCAATATTATTGTTCTTTGCTATTTCTATAATTCTTTTTCCGTTATTATTATATTCTTTATTCTTAAATTCTCTAAGCGTTGGATGAAGGTAAAACAATAATCTAATATTCTTCTTTTTAGAATAATTAATAAAATCATTAAATCCCGAATTTTCTTTTTCTGCTAGATGAATTAACAACTCATTTACTTTTTTATTTCTTCCTTGTTGCTTATCAGGAATCACGTATCTCCTAATCAAGCCTTCAATCGCCGAATTTGGATTTTTTATCGGAAATGACTTCAAATTACCCGGTATAATTTGTCCATCCTTTGGATTATCTATTTTATTATCCTTTAAATCGTGACTAGAAATGACTAAAAAGATAACTTCCGCTCCAAAATCGCCTTTTTCTTCTAAATACGAAAAGCAGTTGTCTGGTCCCCAACTTCCTGCCGAAATATTTAAGACTTGTATTGAATCTCCTTTTCTATTTTTATTTAATCTTATATTCAATTTGGAAGTCGCCAAACTATCGTGATCAGTTAATGAACCTCCGTTTAAAACCGAATCTCCAAAACCTAAAATAATTCGAGCATTTTTATTAATCTTTTTATTTCGCATAGAATATTGGTTTGTTATCATTCTATTTTGAAATCTTTTTAGATTTTGATTCGGAGCATAAATATACTCATAAGAATCACTCGAAATATATAACATAGGAGTATGAAGTCCATAAAACCGCAATACTAGCTCTACTATTAATACAGTTAGAAAAGCAAACAACAAACCATTAAATAGTTTTTTCTTCATCTGTTTCAGGTTTAAAATAGATTAATAAAGTTATGCTCATTAAAAATATTATTGTGAAAGGGTTTAGAGATGCCGCTAACCAAGGTTCAAAGTTAGCAGAAAAAGCAACAGCTAATACCAAAGGAATTATCAATTCTGATTTTCTATATACTCGACCTATTGTAACCACTATACCTCCAACAAATGACAGTAAGCCGACTAATCCTGTATTTAACCAAAAAATTAAATACGAATTATGCACTCCCCCTTGATGGTTCAACATATTTAACTTATGCTGTATAGGACCAAAAATCCAATACTCATCAAAAGTCCAACCTCGACCAAAAAAAAAGTTTTTTTGAATCTCTAGCCAAGCAAAATACCAAGCTATTGATCGACCAGAAGCTTTTTCTACCGATTCTTTACCATCAATTCGAAGAACTTTACCTAAACCAAATTGCTCTAAAAAAAAGAGAATCATATTTAATATAGAATCTAGATAAAAGCCTAATAAAGGCACTAAAATAACTGGTAGAAATATTGAGATTCTAGAAAGCGATTGCGAAGCAATAAAAATAACTGTTGACGCAATTGCTCCCCGCGATTTTGAATAAAATAAAGCCAACAAAATTAAACCTAGATATATTATATTTTGCCATTTATTTACCTTAACTCCTAAATGTTTTTTGGTAATCGTAAATAAAGTAAAAAGTAGAAAAGTAAAAATCCCTAATGCATTTGGATTCCCAAAAACACCTTTAAACCTCCCTCCGTGTGAAAAAGCTAGGTTTGGTCTAAAAACAAAGTAAAAGAATCCAATTAAAAGAATAACAACACCTAATGAAACAAAATCTAAAACGACTTTTTTTCCTTTGTCTTTCACTATAGAAATCAACAAAGGAGGTACAGCTAAATAAAGCAAAAAATAGGATAAGTTTTTCATAAAAGCTGTAAAAAGAACAGGAGACCTCGTTAATGAAAAGGCTGATACAGCAAAGAAAAATAAAAAAGGCTTGATTAAACTTCCTTGAAAAGCTACTTTCTGCTGGAGAAAAACAAATACAGCTAATAGTAACATTAAAAACGGCTTTATTTGAGCAGCAAAAGTCATCGAGAAATTGTCAGAAAGAACTAGAACGAAAAAAAAACTAAACAAAACATAAATCGATTTCTTTTTTAAAACAAAAAACAGAAATAAAATAAACGTAGCTACAATAGCACCCACTTTAAAATACAAGCCTAAAAAAAACCATAAAGTTAAAATAAGTAGTAATTCTTTATATTTTAAGAAAAAATATTGCATCCTATTTTTTTATTTTATAGCTAACACATTCATACGCATTAAATATTTTACTAGAAAAAAACTTCTCAGCGATTTTATCATATTCAGGTAAAAACAATAATCCTAAAGTTATTAAATGAAAAGAAACATATAGTATAACAACAAACATTAATAATAAGTTCAGTCTATCTTTATTTCCTAAAACAAATTTCATATTACAACTTCTATTTACTTTTTTGTACCTTTGTTAAAATTTAACACTCAAAATAAATAGCTTTTCGTTTTTTTTGAAATAATAGTTACGTTGAGTATATAACAATGCAAATATACTCAAACCTAATTGTTTTTAATGTTTTTATGTACATCCTTTTATATTAACCTTTTATTCTAGTTAAACGAATCAAAATATGCTTGCTCAAGACATAATAATAGACACAATCCCCCCAATAAAACCAAGCGAAAGTGGCGAAAAAGCACTTGCGTGGATGGATGAATTTAAAGTATCTCACTTGCCCGTTGTAAAAGGAAGTAAATACTTAGGTCTAGTTTCTGACACGCTTATTTATGATCAAAATGATGCTTCGGCACCATTATCACAAATGAATGTAGCCTACAATAGGCCTTTCGCTTATGCTGATTTTCATTTATATGAGGTCATAAAAATTATAAATGAATATAATTTATCCTTGATTCCTATTTTAGACAAATTAGACAATTACATTGGTTGTACGACTTTAGCGGAGATAACTAAAGCATTTTCTAGCATTTCATCTATCAACGAAACTGGAGCTATAATTGTTTTGGAAATCAATAAGATTGACTATTCCTTAACTCAAATTGCTCAAATAGTAGAAGGGAATGACACTAAAATTTTGAGTTCATTTGTTTATGCAAAACCAGATTCTAACAAATTAGAAGTTACTTTAAAAATTAATAGAGAGCATATTGGAGGAGTTTTGCAGACCTTTAATCGATACAATTACACTGTAAAATCTCATTTTACAAACAATAAAATTAGTAATAAAGTAAAGTCGAGATATGATTTACTGATGAATTATCTAAATACTTAAATCTTAAACCGTAGCCTTATCAAAACTAAAATAAAACTAGTCATATTCGGAAAAAGTTTTCCAGACAAAGCGATTCCTGCTATTCAAGAATTGTTTTCAGCTCTAAAAAATAGACAGATCGAATTTTATATCAATGCTAATTTTGCTGAATTCTTAAAGAACATTATTAAGATAGAGAGCAAACATTCTATTTATAAAAAATCCTCCGAAATTAAAGTTCCTGTAGATTTCTTACTCAGTATAGGAGGTGACGGAACCATTTTGGACACCATAACTTCTGTTGGAGATTCTAAACTACCAATTGTAGGATTGAATACAGGACGTTTAGGTTTTTTAGCATATAATGCGATAGAAGAAGTAACTGAAATGTTAGATAATTTAGAAAGTGGAGCATACAGTCTTCAAAGAAGATCTTTATTACAAGTTCACACTAAAAATAATCTTTTTGGAGATTATAACTATGCTTTGAATGAACTTACAATTCATAAAAAAGATACTTCTTCTATGATGACAGTAAAAACATCTATAAATGGAGAATGTTTAAATTCTTATTGGTCTGACGGATTGATTATAGCTACACCTACAGGCTCTACGGCATATTCTTTAAGCTGCGGAGGTCCAATTGTAATGCCTGGTTCAAAAAACTTTGTTGTAAACCCAATTGCTCCTCACAATTTAACGGCTAGACCTGTTGTTGTTCCCGATGATGTTGAAATAAAACTAAATGTAGAAGGAAGAGAACCTGAATTTTTGGCAACATTAGATAGTAGAACAATCTCAATGTCGAACGCTACTGAAATTATTATTACAAAAGCTCCATTTTATATTAATTTAGTTCAATTTAAAAATCAAAGTTTTTTGAAAACAATTCGTAAGAAAATGCATTGGGGGAATGATATTCGTAATTAATCATACTTTTTTTATATCTTTAAACTGTGAAATACTTAATTATTCTATTATTATCCTTTTTACTTTTTACAAATTGTAAAAAACAAGAAGCTCAGCCTCCTGTAGAAATGCATTACGACTACATTCCAACTGCTATAGGTACTTGGAATACTTTTGAAGTAACTGAAATTAACCACACTACAACTGGAGCTCACGATACGCTAAACTATTTACTAAAAGAGGTTGTAGCCGAATTAATTAGCCCTAACCTTTACAGAATTGAACGTTTTTGGAAAACAACTCCAACTGATGCTTGGGTTATAAAAGATGTTTGGACTAGAGAAATTACAACCTCACTATTTAAACAAACTGAAGAAAATACAACTTTTACAAAATTAATATTCCCTGTAAAGCCAGAACAATCTTGGAATGGAAATGCTTTTAATAGTCATGATGAATTGATTTATGAGTATTCTAACATTCACAGTCCCTATTCTATTAATAATTTAGATTTTGAAAAAAGTGTTACCGTTGTACAACAAGACAACACCAATGCTATTGAATATCAGAAAGCTCAGGAAGTTTACGTCAAAAATATAGGACTTGTTTATAAAAGTAAAATTGATTTAAGTATCAACTTATTTGACCCTACTGATATAAACGAAGGGACTGAATTAACGATGAAACTAATTGATTATGGGAACTAGATTCTTTTTCTTACTCTATTTATTTCCACTCTTAGGAATAACCCAAAACGATACAATCAAATTTTGGATTCAGTTTACCGACAAGCAAAACTCAATTTATTCTACAGCCAATCCTTCTCAATTTTTAGCTGAAAGAGCTATTTTAAGAAGAGAAAAACAAGGGATTTTGATTAAAGAAAATGACTTACCTGTAAACAAAAACTACATCGACTCTGTATTAAATTCAGGTTCATTTTTTTTACAAAATCAATCCAAGTGGTTTAATGCCATTACAATAAGTACTGATGATTCTTCAAATATTAACGTATTGGGTGGTATTTCATTTATACAATCTATAAAAAATGTTCAATTCTTACAAAAAGAATATAATGATGGTTTTAGTTCTTTTGAACCAACAACAAAACAAGTAATTGTACAGGCTTCAAATCAAGAACATTATCCTTACGGAAAAACGTATGAGCAGTTAGAATTACATAAAATTACACATTTGCATGAATATGGATTGAAAGGTCAAGGGATGCATATCGCTGTGATAGATGCAGGTTTTTTGAATGTAAATACAACCACAGGACTTGCTCATTTATTTGATGACAATCGAATTTTAAGTACCAAAGATTTTGTCGATCACGATGATTATGTTTACGATGCTCATTTTCATGGAGCAGCCGTTCTTTCAATTATAGCCGGTTATATTCCTGGAGAATATTTTGGAAGTGCTCCACTTGCTAGTTTTCATTTATTGAGAAGTGAAGACTCTGAAAGTGAACTTATTGTAGAAGAAGACAATTGGATTGCAGCTGCAGAATATGCAGATTCGGTTGGAGCAGACATTATAAATACTTCTTTGGGATATACTCAATTCGATGACACAACTCAAAATCATACTTATAGTGATTTAGATGGTAATACTACTCGTATTGCAATTGCATCTGACATTGCAGCTTCAAAAGGCTTACTGTTAGTTACAAGTGCTGGAAATAGCGGTAATTCTCCGTGGAAATATATTTCAACTCCTGCCGATGCTGATAGCGTTTTAACAATTGCAGCAGTAAATGAAAACGGAGAACGAGCAGACTTTAGTAGTGTTGGACCATCAGCCGATGGAGATGTAAAACCAAATATAGCTTCCGTTGGTTGGGATACTTATTATATTTCTCCATACTCTAACCAAATAGAAAGAGGAAATGGGACATCGTTTAGTTCGCCAATGGTAACAGGAATGGTGGCTTGTTTGTGGCAAGGTCTTCCGAATCTTACCAACATGGAAATCATTAAATTAATCGAACAAAATTCTTCGCAATACAACACTCCCGATTCTTTAATCGGTTTTGGTATTCCTAACTTTTCTAACGCTTACCATCAAGGATCGGGCGTGGTATATGAACAACCTAAAAATAAAATTATATCTTCTTATCCCAATCCATTTAGTCAAAGTCTAAATATTGAAATTAGTAGCGACAAGAAACAAACGATAGTAATTGAAATAAAAAACTATTTAGGGCAACCAATAAAATCTTTAGCTCAGTCAATTTCAAATGGAAGAAACTTAACTACATTATCATTTATTTCTGCTTTAAATTCAGGAATGTATATCTTAACCGTTCATTTTGAGAATGGAACTTCAATTTCTGAAAAGTTAATAAAACTGTAGAAAAAAGAAAAACCTATTTTTCTAAGTAATCCTTAATCAACGCTACAACTTCATCGTTCCAAAGCATTCTATAATGCCCTATTTTTTCCATTTTGTGAAGTTCTATTTTTTCAATACTCTTCGTAATTTCTACAGCATTACTAAAAGGTAGCGCTTTGTCAAATTTATCATGAATAATAATTCCTTTGTTAAAATTTGCCTTTTCTAATTTTTTAACGACAGTAAAATCTTCTATTTTTTCTTTTAGAATGTCTTTTTCTGTAGCAATTATCATTTCTTGGTAAGCCTTATCCCCTATTTTAACAATGTTTTTAAATTCATCAAAAATATCTTTTACTTTATTAGGTGCGGTTAGAAACACTAACTTATCAGCTTTAAATTTTGGAGCAATTGCTAAGCCCATCGCTGCAACTGCCGAACCAAAAGAATGTGAAATAACATCAAACGTTGAAGGATTTATAAATTCTAAAACAGTTCTAAAAGCTTCGCTACTTTCCACTAAATTAGTCTGCTTATCTGCATGATATCCGTGAGCAGGTAAGCCGATTCCTATAATTCGGTGATTCACTAACAAAGCTTTAGCTATTTTTGCCATACATCCAATATTAGAATCCCATCCGTGAATTAAAAACAATACTTTTTTTGTTGGATCTCCCAATTCGTAGCATTTCAAAGCTGACTTTCCTTTTCTTGGAACAGAAAATTCTTTTGCCATTTCATAAAAAACTGTCTCTTTATTTTTAATTCCCTTTAACCTAACGGTACAAAACAAATTGATTGCTTTTTTTGCAGTATATTTAGGAGACAAAAAAGAAATCGTTTTATAATAATTCTGCACTAATTTTAATTGAACACTCATTTTTTATTATTTTTATAATATGCTTTAGATGCAATGTATATTTTTTTTGAAATTGAAGCATAAACAACCCCTTCTTTATCTTCGTAAGCAACAGGTAAATCAATATCTAGTGTATGCTTTTCTTTTATCGTTTTCTTTATCTCCTCAACTTGGCTGTCTGTAATTAAAAACCTAGCATAAACTGTTTTCGTAATTGGTTTTCTAAACTTAATTGTCGCAGCTTTGTCCCACACAACATAATCACCTCCAAGTATTTGTAATAGCTGAATCATATAAACAGGATCGACAGAAGCGTAAATACTGCCACCAAAAATAGTTCCTACATAATTTCGAGTTCTCCAACTTAATGGTAATTTGACATGAACCTCTTTCCAATCGTCCGAAATAAAAGTAACAAAAGCTCCTGTTCCCCTAACGGCAGGGATTCGATTAAAACCAAATCTTTTTAGTTTCTGTTTGAATCCCTCTTGTTTATCTGTTTTAAAATGTTTCATTATTTTTATCTTTATACCAAACGGTATATTTTTAATTAAAAAAAACTAAATTTTTAGTTCCGTGTCAATTGTATAATCGATATGATCTGTCATTTCTTTTAAATACTGTTCATCTTTTCGAATAACAGACATAAAAGTAGCTCCTTCAAGCTTCGAAAATATAAGCCTAGCATATTTCTGAGGATTCACGTCCTGTTTTATTTCTCCACATTTTATCCCTTCAATAATCATCTTTTCTATACTATCTTCAAGTTTTTGAATGATATAATCGACTCTTTTCAATAATTCAGGATTAAGATGATTAGAGTCTATTCCTACATTTAAAATTGGGCAACCTCCCAAGTGAATTGTTTCTTTGGTATAATCTCTATAAAAGGAAATCAAAGCTTTTAGCTTATCAATAGATGAAGACTTAGCTTCAATTCGTTCTCTTATTAACCCTAAAACAAATCGCATACTATAATTGAATGCTTCTAAAGATAATTCTTCTTTGTTTTTGAAATTTCCATAAATAGCTCCTTTTGTTAAGCCTGTCGCTTCTGTCAAATCTGAAAGACTTGTTCCCACATATCCTTTTTTATTGAAGATAGGAGCTACTGTCTTAACAATGTATTTTGCCGTTATTTCTGATTTTGAAGCCAATTGTTTATTTTAATTTTTACAAATATAGTAAAAAATACCGATTGGTATATAATGTTGTAATAAAAATAATCTTTAGCACAATGACGATTCACAATCAACATCTAAAATCAAACAGATCCCCAATCTAAATCCCCTACTTCCGTATCTTCAATAAGCGTTCTCCAATACTCAACTGACTGAGCATTTTTGA